>NZ_JBFULV010000016.1:0-89494 GCF_054049715.1 Rhizobacter sp. P5_C2
TGGCAGGTGGGACCACACCGCACGAACGCTTCTACGACCTGAGCGGCCGCGTGACACGGTATCGACTGGGCAACGTCTTCCGCGACGTGACCTATGACGCCGCAGATCGCATCATCAGCTTCACGCACCTGAGCGCCAACGACGGCATCCCGCAGCCGGCGCTGGACCAGAGCTTCGGCTATGACGAGAACGACCGGATCACGCAGGTGACGACGCTCGCGAGCAGTTGGTCGATCACCTATGACCCCAACGGCAACCGCACGGGCGTGAGCCTGAACGGCAGCCCGAGCGTCTACAACGTCGAGGCCACGAGCAACCGGCTGGCCAGCATCACGAACCCTGCGCGCAGCTTCGGGTATGACAACGCCGGGAACACGATCACCGACAACCCGAACTACACGGCGACCTATGGCCTGAGCGGCTCGCTCGCGAGCATCACGAAGGCCGGCGTTACCGGCACGTACAGCTACGACGCCGACAAGCGGCGCATCCGCAAAGTGACGAGCGCGGGAGCCAGCAGCACGGTCATCTTCGTGTACGGACTCAACGGGGAGTTGCTCGGGGAGTACGACCAGAATGGAGCGGCCATCCGCGAATACGTGTGGCTCGACGACATTCCGGTGGCGATGTTCATGCCGGACCCGACGAACCCGAGCGGCGCGCCGCTGGTGTTCTACATCCATGCCGATCACCTGAACGCGCCCCGGCTTGTCGTCGACATGAACGACGCGATCCGCTGGCGATGGTTCGCCGAGCCGTTCGGCACGACAGCGCCCGAGGTCAATCCGAGCGGGCTTGGCGCCTTCACGCAGCACCTGCGCTTCCCGGGGCAGTACGCGGATGCCGAGAGCGGGCTTTGGTACAACTACTTCCGCTATTACGCGCCGGACGGTGGAGCGTACCGACAGAGTGATCCGATTGGACTCGATGGCGGCATCAACACCTACGCATACAGCTTCAACCAACCAACGAAGTACACAGATCCGCTCGGACTGCAGACCCCAGTCGCTTGTGCAAACCCAGTCAATGCTGCTGTTTGCGCAGAAGCAGGAGTAGGCGTCGGCGCTGGCTCCGGAGGTGCAGCGATCACTATCGCGCGTTTGCAGCAACTTGTTCGCGCTGCGGCGCAAGCCGCAGCAGATGCCGCCGACTCCGACAACGACAAATGCAATGACAAATGCAAGGAGAAAAAGGCCGAAGCGAGCGCTGCGTTCGCAAAGCTGGTTGACCGCCTGATTGACTACCTGACCGGCGGGTCGAGAGGACCGGATGCAGGTCATCTCAAAGCAATCGGTGAAGCGCAGAACAGATTGCAGAATGAGCTTCGCGGAGTGGAGCGGTACTGCAGGCCTCTGCCCCCTCAATATCCGTTCTGGCGGCAGTTGGCGGATCTCAACGTACCTAAAATCTTCTGACCATGAAGTATCCCGCCCTGCGGTTCACCAACGAGCTGTCTTCCGACCCCACCATCGGCGATCTGAGCGCAGCGCAGCGCAGATTGTTGTTGGAGCGGCTGTCATACGTCATTGAGCTTTGCGAGAAGATGGATGGTCTCCAGAGTCGGCAAGAGATTCGCGAGTTCCTGACGGACATTGAGCTTGATGCGTGGGTGAACATTGGCGCGCCGGAAGACGTCGCCGACAAGCCCATCAGTAGTTGGTTGGTCCACGTGAGCTGGGCGTCAGCTTTTTCCGACGGTGAGCCTCTATCGGCCGTTGAGCGTGACGTCCGAGACAGGCTAACCAGCGTCGGGGATGTCAGCTCAGCTCAGGCACTGACGAGTTGGATGAGCCAACAGGCGGCATTCATTCGCGCTTGTGCGACCCACGCGCTTGCCTCTGTAGATCTGGCTTCGTTTGTTGGTCACACGATTGGGATGAACGTGCTGCTGCTCAACCTTCTATCGACGATTGGTCGAGCACGGCTTATGGCGTCATGGCTGAAGCGTTCGGGCTAACGACCGGTCACCGCTGAACATCGCGAGCAAATTGCCCGCGACCGACCCGGCGACGTCACTTGACGCTTCATGCGATGGGGCTCATCAGAAAAAAGCCCGGCACGAGGCCGGGCCAACGTTCTCGCTTCGGACCCCCACCGCCGTGGGGATCCCGCAGGTCACCGCGCCGAGGCGCCGAGCCCGCGTGTCGGGCCGCACACCGGGGGAGTCGGGCAAGCACGATCCCCCAACCGCGGCAAAACCTGTCCTACCGGCGGCGACCCGGGCCGATCACCACCAGGTTTCGCCTTGGATCCCGATGGACGTGCCGGCCTTCTTGTCGCCGAAGACGGCTTGCGTGGTGCCGCCGAGGTTCAGGCGTGCTGCCTCGTTCCACGAGGCATGCGTGACGAACAGGCGCACGGTCGGGCGCGACCACGGGTCCTTGCCGGCCGAGGCGGCCAGCGTGCCGGTGATCTTCGTCATCGTCAGGTTGCCGGTGCTGCCGGCCGCTGCCGCGAGGGACGACCCGGCATCCGGCTTGACCTGGTCGTGGCCCACTTCGAGCAACGCGCGGAACGGCCCGCCGAGGTAGGTGTCGGTGCGCGCGCCGATGGCGAACCACTTGTTGCCGCCGTCGTTGATCTGCTTGTTGATGCGGTACTCGGCGATCGCATCCCAGCCAGTGGTCTCGCCGAACTTGCCGGTTTGCTGGATCACGATGCGGCTGTTCTTCGTCTCGCCCTGCTTGTCGAACTTGGCGCCGAAGATGGTCGCGCCGCCGAGCGTGCCGTTGATGGTCTGGTACGCGCCGATCGCGAGGCCCTTCGGCTGGTCCGGCGCTTCCTGGCCGTTGGCGCCGCCGGTCTTCGACTGCGCCGAGCCGGTCACGTAGATCGACAGGTCGCCGTTCGGGATGTCCTTGATGCCGGTCAGGCGCACCGGAATCGTGAAGCGGTTGTTCTTCACCGAGGTGTCGGTGGCGACACCCGGCACGCCGTAGTTCGGGTCCATCATGAACGCGATGCTGAGCTTGCCGACGCCCAGCTCCATGTCCTCGATGCCGGCACCGTTGCCGTCGTTGTTCTCGAGGAACTGGTCGTTGATGCCGAGCTGCAGGCGGTTGTAGAAGCGGCGGCCAGCCCAGACCTTGCCGTTGGCCAGCTGGCTGATGTGGTCGCCGTAGGTGTAGATCTGGCCGAAGCGCGTGGTCAGCGCGTCGGGCTGCGACTGGCCGGCATCCCAGGCCTTGTAGACGCTCGGCATCACGTGCACGTGCCAGTCGGAACCCTCGAACTCGGCCAGCTTCGCGTTGATGTTGGGCTCGACGACGTAGTCGCACTCGTTGCCCAGGCGCCATTTGGTGTCTGCACCGGCCAGCTGGTAGCAGACCTGGTTGCCGCCACGCGTGTTCAGGCCGACGCCTGCACGCATGTAGCCCGAGAAGTCGATGGCGGGTCCGGCGGCGGCCGAACCGACGGCGCCTGCAAGCGCCATCGCGAGGAACAGAGGTTTCTTGTTCATGGTGTCTCCTGGTCTCCTGTTGGGGTGGAAAGGTCGTTCGCCGAAGTGGCGGCTTTTGGCCTCTGGAGGGGCGGCCAAAACGGGGGCACCGCGCTGCGGCCGGGCACCGGGCGGTCTGTCCGGAAAACGCGAGAAATCGTTTTCATGACAGCGGTGTTCAGCGTGGGCAGCGAGGCGTGCATGGGGGATCCCTAGTGGAGGGCGAGGGCGGCGCCGTTGTCGTTGAACAGCAGTGCGCGCGAGGCCTGCGGCACGAGGCCGATGTCCTGGCCGGCGCCGAGCCCTTCGTGGTCGGCGCTGATGCGCAGCGAGACGGTGTTGGCGGTGCCGCGCAGCGTGGCGTGCACGATGATCGAATCGCCGAGGTGCTCGAGCAGGTCGACGCGTGCGGCGAGGCCGTTCTCGACGCGGCCGATGCCGAGGTGTTCGGGGCGGATGCCGAGCACGAGTTGGGCCGACGCGCCCGACGGCAGCCCGCCGGGCAGGCTGAGCGTGCCGGCCTGTTCGACGCGCAGCTGCACGGCGCCGCTGCCGGCGGCCGCGGCGACGCAGGGGATGAAGTTCATGCGGGGCGAGCCGAGGAAGCCGGCGACGAACTGGTTGGCCGGGTGCTCGTACAGCGACATGGGCGTTCCGACCTGCTCGATGCGGCCGGCGTTGAACACCGCGATGCGGTCGCCGAGCGTCATCGCCTCGACCTGGTCGTGCGTGACGTAGATCATCGTGTTGCCGATTTCCTTGTGCAGCTTCGACAGCTCGATGCGCATCTGCACGCGCAGTGACGCGTCGAGGTTGGACAACGGCTCGTCGAACAGGAAGACGCGCGGCTTGCGCACGATGGCGCGCCCGATCGCGACGCGCTGGCGCTGGCCGCCGGAGAGCGCCTTCGGCTTGCGTTCGAGCAGGTGCGTGATCTGCAGGATCTCGGCGGCGCGGCCGACGGCTTTCTTCACCTCGTCCTTCGACTGCCCGGCGAGCTTGAGCGCGAAGCCCATGTTCTCGGCGACGGTCATGTGCGGGTAGAGCGCATAGCTCTGGAACACCATCGCGACGCCGCGGTCGGCGGGCGGCACCTCGTTGATCAGGTCGCCGCCGATGCGGATCTCGCCCTGGTCGATGTCTTCGAGGCCGGCGATCATGCGCAGCAGCGTCGACTTGCCGCAGCCGGACGGTCCGACGAAGACGGCGAATTCACCGTCGGCGATGTCGAGGTCGATCCCGCGGATCACCTCGACGCTGTTCTCGTAGCTCTTGCGCACGCCGCGCAGGGTCAGGGTGGACATCTCTTCAAGTCTCCGATGTGTTCTTGCTGTGCGCGCGGGCTGCGGCAGGGAGGCTGGGCCGGGAGCTCATGCCGGGGTGGTCGGCCCGGGGGCCGACTCCACTGCGAAGATCGGCTTCGGGGGTGCATCGGCAAACTCCCTCCACTCACTTCGTTCGTTGTGGTCAAACAGTGCCGATGAGTCAGTCCACGAAGCGCGCTGGCGCGCGCCACCCCCGAAGCCGATCTTCTCCGTCACCCCAGAAATCGCCCCCAGCCCAGCCCCCCTGCCACAGCCCGCGAACGGTGAGTTTTCGACGAGCGACTTGCGTTCGACTTGGTGTTGGGCGAAAGCCGCTGTTGTCTCTGCAAAGGCGTGGGTGGGCAGGGTGTGGAGCGCCAATAGGGACGGGGCGCCGGAGCTGGCTGGATTCATGGCCCGCGTGCGCAGCACGCTTCGTGAACTGACTGTCGCCGACTGTTTGACCACAACGAACGAAGTGAGTGACGGGAGTTTCGGCGACGGGCCATGAAGCCAGTCAGCGGAGGGAAGTCTTCGCCCCGAGAGGGGCGAAGACCGGCCCGTCCGGCGCGCCACAGCCTGCCCACCCGCGCCTTTGCCGCTCCGATAGTCGAACGTCGTCATCTCAACCCCCACTCCGAGAGCGCGCGATGAACTCGCGATACCAATGCGCGCTGTCCTTCAGCGTGCGCTGCTGCGTCGCGTAGTCGACGTGAACCAGCCCGAAGCGCTTCGCGTAGCCGGAGTTCCACTCGTAGTTGTCGAGCAGACTCCAGTAGAAGAAGCCCCGCACGTCCACGCCCTGCGCGATCGCGTCGCGCACCGCGCCCAGGTGGCTGCTCAGGTAGTCGATGCGCTGCGGGTCGGCCACCTTGCCGCCCACCAGCTGGTCGGCGCAGGCCGTGCCGTTCTCGGTGATCCACACCGGCGGCAACGGGTAGTCCCGGTGGATCTTCACCAGCAGCTCGGTGAGCCCCTGCGGGTAGTTCTCCCAGCCCATGTCGCTCTCGCCGTGCAGCTTCGGCGCCGGGCGTGCCGGGTCCTCGCTCGAGGCCCAGATGCGGGTGTAGTAGTTGACGCCGAGGAAATCGAGCTTCTGCGCGATCACTTCGAAATCGTTTTCATGAGTGACCGGATAAAGATGTACCCCGGGGGCCGTCGGGTAGCGCTTCAGGAAGATCGGGTCCATGTACCAGCGCACGAAGGTCGCGTATTCGCGCTCGGCCAGCGCGATGTCGGTCGGGCTGTCGGTGGCGGGCGTGGCAGGCGACTGGTTCAGCACGATGCCCAGTGGCGCCTTCACGCCGGCCGCGCGCATCGACTGCAGCGCGAGGCCGTGCGACAGCAGCAGGTGGTGCGCAACCTGCACGGTGAGCTGCGGGTCCTTGAAGCCGGGCGCGAACTGGCCGTTGCCGTTGCCGAGGAACGCGGTGCACCACGGCTCGTTGTGCGTCGCGATGCTCGCGACGCGGTCGCCCAGCTGGCGGCCGATCACCGCGGCGTAGTCGGCAAAGCGATAGGCGGTGTCGCGCGAGCCCCAGCCGCCGAGGTCCTGCAGGGCCTGCGGCAGGTCCCAGTGGTACAGCGTCAGGTGCGGCGCGATGCCGCGCTCGAGCAGGCGGTCGACCAGCCGGTCGTAGAACGCCAGGCCCTTGTCGTTCCAGGCGCCGTGGCCGAGCGGCTGCACGCGCGGCCACGCGATCGAGAAGCGGTAGCTGTCGACGTTCAGCCCGGCGATCAACTCGACGTCGTCGGACCAGCGGTGGTAGTGGTCGCAGGCGACATCGCCGGTGTGGCCTTCGAAGGTCTTGCCCGGGGTGTGCGAGAAGGTGTCCCAGATCGACGGGCCGCGGCCGTCCTCATGGGCCGCGCCTTCGATCTGGTAGGCGCTGGTGGCGACGCCCCACGCAAAGCCGCGGGGAAATTTCGGGTCGGTCACGGGTCGGGATCCTTGAATGAGAAAGTCAGCGTCTCAGGCCTTGACCGCGCCTGCGGTCAGCCCTTCGATCAGCCGGCGCGAGGCCAGCACGAACATCACCAGCAGCGGCAGCACCGCGATCGACGAGCCGGCGCAGATGGCGCCCCACGGCGTCTGGCCGGTGCCCTGCAACGAGCGCAGCGCGAGCGGCACGGTGAACATCTCCATGTCGCGCATCACGATCAGCGGGCCCAGGAAGTTGTTCCACGCACCGATGAAGGTGACCAGGCCGAGCGTGCCCAGCGCCGGGCCGATCAGCGGCACGATGATGCGCAGGTAGATGCCGAACTCGCCGCAGCCGTCGATGCGCGCCGCATCGATCAGGTCGCGCGGGATCGCCGAGCCGATGTACTGCCGCATCATGAAGATGCCGAGCGCGCCGCACGCCGCCGGCACGATCAGCGCCTTCGGCTGGTTCAGCCAGCCGAGCCAGCTCATCGTCAGCGCGGTCGGGATCATCCCGACGAAGCTCGGCAGCAGCAGCGTCGCCATCACGAAGCCGAACAGCCGGTCCTTGTGCTTGAAGTCGTACATCGCGAACGCGAAGCCGGCCAGCGAGCAGAACAGCAGGTTCAGCGCGGTGATCGCCACCGCGATGTACAGGCTCCAGCTCAGGTTGCGCCAGAAGAACGGCAGGCGGTCGAGCAGCAGCTTGACGTTGTCGATGAAGGCATCGCCGAACCACAGCGGCGGCGGCACCGACAGGATCTCGCGGTTCGAGTGCGTCGCGAACACGAACATGAAATAGAACGGCGCCAGCATCAGCAGCGCACCGCCGAGCACGATGGCGTAGGCGCTCGCGGCGGTGGCCGGGTGGGCGAATCGGATCGAGGTCGCGCTCATCGCGTCAGGCCTTCTTTTCGCCGAGGATGCGGTTGTTGGCCCAGGTGACCAGCGCGATCACCATGAACAGCAGCCACGCGATGCTCGACGCGGTGCCGAAGTCGTTGTCGATGAAGGCGGTCGCGTACATGTGCATCGCCGCGGTCTTGCCGGCCTGGTCGAGGCCACCGGTGCCGCCGGTCAGGATGAAGGGCTCCTCGAACAGCTGCAGGTTGCCGATGATGGTCAGCGTGACCGCGAAGAAGATCATCGGCTTGAGCATCGGCAGCGTCACGTAGCGGAACTGCTGCCAGGCCTTCGCGCCGTCCATCGTCGCAGCCTCGAACAGGTCCTTCGGGATCGTCTGGATCGCCGACAGGTACAGCACGGTGTTGAAGCCGACATAGCGCCACCACACGACGAACGAGATCATCCACTTCGTGTAGTACGGCTGCGCCCAGTCGATGTTCTGCGCCGGGAACAGCCAGCCGAGCACCGGCACCTGCGACATCGCGCCGAGCGCCGCATTGACCACGCCGTAGTCGCGCGAGAACAGCGACGAGAACACCAGCGAGATCGCCACCGTCGACGTGATGAACGGCAAGAAATAGGCGCCGACCACCGCGTTGCGCCAGCGGCCGAACGCGGTGTGCAGGAAGAACGCCAGCGGCAGCGCCACCGCATGCTGCGGCACGCCCGACACGATGGCCATCCACACCGTGTTGTAGAGCGACTTGCGGAACCAGTCGTCGTTGGTGACGACGTAGATGTAGTTCTCCAGGCCCACCCACTGCATCGCGTCGAGCCCGGCCGCCGGCTCCCAGCGGTGGAACGACATGAAGATCGAGAACAGCAGCGGGAACAGCCCGAACACCAGGAACAGGATGAAGAACGGACTGATGAAGACGTACGGCGCGTAGTCGCGGAAGCTGAGTCGGCGCTTGCGCACGCCGGCTTGCGCGGCGGGCGCCGTCGTCGTCGTCGGGTCCGGGATCGACGGGTCGGAACTCGTCGGGACCGTGGGTTTGGGCATGGCCTGCATGGTGTCGGGTGCAGCCGGGCACGGCGGCTCGCGCCGCGCCCGGTCTGTCGGTCAGCTGAGGATCAGACGTGAGTCAGAGACGCAGCAGGTCAGCGGCGCACGCGCTTCTTGACCTGTTCCTGCGCATCGGCCAGGGCCGTCTTGATGTCCTTGTTCTGCTCGAGCACCTTGTCGAGCTCGGCGTTGACGACATCGTTGGCCACCGGGTCGTACTTGTCGACCGCGATCGCCTTGATCTTGTCGGCCGACACCTTCCACAGCTGGCGCGCCTTCTGGCCGCCCAGGTACTCGATCGGCTGGTCGAGGAAGGGATCGCTCTGCGCCTCGATCAGCGACGGGAAGGCGTCGAGGCTGCGGAAGGCCTCGATCTGCATGCCCTTGTCCAGCGTCATGAACTTGATGAAGTCCCAGGCCGCGGCCTTGTTGGCCGCCTTCTTCGGGATCGCGTAGAACGAGCCGCCCCACGAGGCGTAGGCGCCGTTCGGCAGTTGCGCCGAGCGCCACTTGCCCTTGGACTCCGGTGCCAGCCAGTTCGACAGGTGGCCCGCCAGCCAGGCGCCCATCATCTGCGAGGCCACCTTGTCGCGCTTGAAGCCTTCGCTCCATTCGTTGGACCAGGCGGTGATCTTGGCGTCGATGCCGGCGGCGCGCGCCGCCTTGGCCAGCTCGAAGCCCTTCTGGAAGCGCGGCGTGTTGATCAGCGGCGTGCCCTTCTTGTCGAAGAAGATGCCCTCGCCGTCCTTCAGGCCGGAGCGGATGTAGATGTCCTTGATGTCGACCGCGCTCGCGAGCAGGTAGGCGCCGGTCGCGGCCTTCACCTTCTTGCCCGATTCGATGTACGACTCCCAGCTCTTGGTGAGGTCGGCCTCGCTGACGCCGGCCTTGTCGAGCAGGTCCTTGCGGTAGAAGAGGGCGCCCGGCCCGATGTCGGCCGGCATCGCGGCCAGCGCACCGCTGCCGCTCATGCCCTGCGGCACGGTGAACTTGGCGATCTTCGACGTGGCCTGCAGGCCGTTGTACGGCGCCTTGCCGAGGTCTTCCAGCCCGCCCGATTCGGCGAACTTGCCGATGAAGCCCACTTCCACCGCCATCACGTCCGGCAGGTTGGCGCCGGTGGCGAGCGCCGTCGTCATCGCGGTGTGGTGGTCGCCGAAGGCCAGGCTGGTCAGCTTGATCTCGACCTCGGGGTGCAGCTTCTTGTAGAGCGGAATCGCCGCCTTGATGGCCAGGTCGAAGCTCGGGAAGGACGCCACCGTCAGCGTCGTCGTGGTCTGGGCCGAAGCGGCCGAGGCCAGCGCCAGTGCTGCGCTCAGCAGCAGGGGTTTCATCAGTCGTGTCACGTCGGGTCTCCTAAGGTCTTTGTGGACGCCGGGCGGGCTGCCTTTCGCTCCGCCGGCTGTTGTACAGGCTCGTGCCTGACGGGGGTCGAACTTCGGCCAGATCGGCTCGGCTGAAATCGATTTCACATCTGCAAACGATTTCAACCGTGGCCCGGCGGGGTGTCAATCGACAAAACCCGGGGTGGTTCACCACTGAGGGAAAGTCCTCTCCGGAGTCACCCTGAGGGGAATCCGGACAGTCCTGCCCACTTGAATGCGGTGGCATTTCTGAAATCGATTTCAGATCAGAGTGAATTAGAAGCGGGCTGCCAGCGCGGGTCAAGATGGTCCGACTCGGGGAAATCCCCGAGATCGTGCAGCTTGTTGCGGGCGTGTAACTCGTGCCAGATGGCGCTGCAAGCGAGCATTGGCGCCATTCGTGGCTTGAGTGGTGCGACTGATCGCCAGCGCCGGCACACATTCGGCGCGCGCGGGAGCGAGCCATCTGTCCCGGTCATGGTGCCATCTGGTTTTGGCACGGTCATGAAAACGTTGCCATACTTGAAACCCCATGCAAAATCGCGAATCGCCCTCTCGCCACAGCCCACCGTGACCCGTCCGAATGTCCGTTCGCCCCTGACCGTCCCGGCTGCCGTGACCCTGCTCGACGTGGCGCGCGAGGCCGGCGTCTCGCCGAGCACGGTGTCGCGCATCCTGAACGGCACCGCCCGCGTCACCTCCGACAAGCGCCAGGCGGTTGAAACCGCCATCAGCAAGCTCGACTTCAAGCCCAACCTGTTCGCGCGCAGCCTGAAGACCGGCACCACGATGACCATCGGCATCCTGGCGCAGGACATCGAGAGCCCGTTCTACACGCGGGCGATGAAGGGCATCGAGACCGGGCTGCTGGGCAGCGGCTACGCGCCCATCATCGTCAGCGGGCACTGGGATGCGCGCGAGGAGGCCGAGCGGGTGCGGCTGCTGATGACGCGCCGCATCGACGGCGTCGTGATCCTGACCGGCCACATGGATGATGCGCAGATCGTCGAGTTCGCGCGGCACCAGCCGATCGTCGTGACCGGCCGCCACCTCGACAGCCACAACATCATCGCGATCAAGCTCGACCAGGTGCGGGGCGGCTACCTGGCCACGCGCCACCTGATCTCGCTCGGGCACCGGCGCATCGCCCACATCGCCGGCGTGCGCGACCACGACGACGCGAAAGACCGCTACCAGGGCTACCTGCAGGCGCATGAAGAGGCCGGGCTGACGCCCGACCCCGAGCTGGTGGTGCAGGGCGATTTCACCGAGCCGGGTGGCCTGTTCGCGATGACGCGGCTGCTCGACGGCGGACGCTCGTTCAGCGCGGTGTTCTGCGCGAACGATCAATCGGCCTTCGGTGCGCGGGTGGTGCTGTACCGCCGCGGCATCCGGGTGCCGGACGATGTGTCGCTGGTCGGTGTCGACGACCTTCCGGCCGCCGCCTACCTGACGCCGCCGATCACGACGGTGCGCCAGCCGATCTACGAAATGGGCCTGTATGCGGCGCACGCGCTGCTGGGCATGCTCGGCCACGCCGCCGAAGAGGTGCACGTGCCGCCGCTCGAATTGATCGTGCGGGAGACGACGCGGCGCGTGTGATGGACGATTCCCGGATTGGCATCCGGGCTACGTCACCGCGCTTCCGCGTCTTCTATTTGCTGCTTGACCTTGCGCGCACCACGCAACACCAGGGTCTCATCGAGCAAGGCCTGCGGCGCCACCGCGCGCGCCACTTCCTCGAGTGAATCCGGGTCGGTCATCAGCGCGTTCGCCAGCGCCGACAGCGCGCAGATCGAACGCCGCGGCACCTGCGGCGGCAGTTCGCGCGTCGCGTTCACCGTCACGTGGTGGCGCACGCTGGCCACCGCCGCCTGCGCCAGGCCCCAGCTTTCGCACAGCGCCGCCCCGAGCAGGTCGTGGCTGACGCCGAAGGCCTGGCTCTCGAGGTACATCAATTCGGTGTCGTCCGCGGCCGACGCCAGCATCGGCTGGTAGATCGCCTGCGAGTGCTTGAACAGCACTGCCTTGCCGCATTCCTCGAACAGCCCGGCCGAGTGCGCGCCCCACGGGTCCACGCTCAGCACCTGGCCGATGCGGCCCATCAGCAGGCCGCGCACGCCGGCGCGCTGCCACAGCGGTTCCAGTTCGGGCGCCGCCGGGAACACCGCGCGCAGGCCCATCTCGAAGGTGACGGCCGCGACTTCGCGCGTGCCGAGGTAGGTGACGGCCTGCTGCACGCTCTGCACGCGGCCCTTCAGGCCGTACAGCGACGAGTTCACCGCCTTCAGCACGGCCGAGGCCAGCGCCATGTCGCTCTCGATCAGCCGGGCCAGCGCCTGCAGGTTCACTTCGTCCTCGGCGAGCAGCAGGGACAACTTCACCAGCGCCTCCGGCTGGGCGGGCACGTCGATGTTCAGTGAACGCAGCTTGGGGTCGATGACAGGCATGGCGGAATCCGGGTGATAGAGCAGTTCTTCACGCTCCATGCTACGCATCAGGCTCGATGCCGATCCGCTGAACAGGCGGGAATTTCAGCCTTTGTTGGCGCCGCAGACACCCACCGGGCGCCGGCAGGGCCTCGGATTCACCGACACTGCACGCCATTCATCCGCCGCACACGACAGGCGGAGAACACGTACGCGCATGGGTCGCGCCCTGGAGGGGGATGTCTTGATGTTGAACTTTCGCATTCGCGGGCTGCAGGGTCTCGTCGCGGGCTTGCTGGCCTGGGCCACCGTGGCCGTCGCGGCGCCGGCAGCCGATTTCACCATCGCTGCGCCACCGGCCTGGGTCGAAGCCATCGCCCCGGACATGGCGGCTTCGGCGCCCACCGAGCAGGTGAGCGCAGGGGTGCACTACCTGCTGTCGGACACGCAGACGCGGGTTGACGCACAGGACCGGACGACCTACCGGCACATCGCGATGAGGGCGGTGAACCCGTCGGGGGTCGAATCGGCGGCACATGTGGAGATCGGCTTCGACCCGGCCTACCAGGCCCTGACCTTGCATTCGATCCGCTTGCACCGCGACGGCCGCACCATCTCCAAGCTGAATGCGGCTGCCGTCAAGGTCCTGCAACAGGAGAAGGATCTCGAGTACCGCATCTTCGACGGCAGCAAGACCGCGCACGTCTTCCTCGAAGACGTGCGCGTCGGCGATGTCGTCGAGTACGCCTACTCGGCACGGGGCAGCAATCCGGTGTTCGGGAACCGGCATTTCGGCCGCGTCGAACTTCAATGGAGCGTGCCGGTGCACCATCTGGTGGGCCGGCTGGTGTGGCCCGCGAGCCGCCCGCTGGCGTTGCAACCGCTGCGCACCGCGTTGCGGCCTGCCGTCTCGGAGCATGACGGCCTGATCGACCACCGCTGGGAAGCGCACGACGTGGCACCGTTGACGATCGAGTCCGGCGCCCCGGACTGGTTCAATCCCTATCCTTTCGTGCAGTGGAGCGAGTTCGCCGACTGGGCCGCCGTGGCACGGTGGGCCGAACCGCTGTATCGCAAGCCCGTCATCCTGGGCCCGGCTCTGCGTGCAGAGGTCGATCGCATCGACGCTGCGGGCGGCAGCCCGCTCTACAAGGCAGCGAAGGTGCTGCGCTTCGTGCAGGGCGAGATCCGCTACCTGGGGGTGGAGGTGGGTCCGGGCTCGCATGCGCCGACGTCACCCGACACCGTGCTCGACCGCCGTTTCGGCGACTGCAAGGACAAATCGCTGCTGACGGCCACGATGCTCAACGCGCTGGGCATGCAAGCGCATCCGGCACTGGTGCACACCGGTTCGCGTGGGACGATCGCCAGTCTGCAGCAGACCCCGGGCGCCTTCAACCATGTGGTGGTGCGGGCAGAGGTCGATGGAACGACCTACTGGCTCGACCCGACGCGTTCGCCGCAACCGGGCACGCTGGACACCCTGGTGCAGGCCGACTTCGGCCGTGCGCTCGTCATCCGCGCAGGCACCACCGGATTGACCGAGATGCCGCCGGCACCCCAGCAGCATCGCGAGGTGCGCATGCTGATCGACGCCAGCGCCGGCCTGGACAAACCGGCGCGCTTGACGGTGGTCACCATCGCGGACGGCTCCTACGCGGAGTCGATGCGCAACAGCCTCGCGACGGCCACCCGCGAAGACCAGCAGAAGAACTACCTCAATTTCTACGCCCGGTACTACCCCGACATCGCGGTCGATCGCCCGATGACGGTGGCCGACGACGGGTCTGCCAACCGGGTGACCGTGACGGAGAACTACCGCATCGCCGCCTTCTGGACACGCAACGAGGACAAGAAGCGACTGGAGGCCGGCGTGTTCGCCCCCGACATGGAAGATGCGCTGCGCGGGCCCCGCCTGACACGCCGCGATGCCCCGTTGGGGTTGGGCCTGCCGACTGAGTTCGTGCACAGGGTCGAAGTACGGCTGCCCGAAGCCTGGCCGATCGAGCCGCAGCACACCGAGGTCAAGGACGTGGCCTTCAGCTTCGAGCACAGCGTTGGCAGCAGCACCGACAACCGGGTGGTCAACCTGCGCGAGCGGCTGGTCTCGCACCTCGATCACGTCGCCGGCGCCGATGCACAGCGCTATGCCGGCAACCTGGAGCGGGCGCGCGGCAGCCTCGGCTACACCTTCTACAAGTACGACGCCGCAGCGCTGCCGGCGGCCGCTGCCGGCACAGGCTTCAACTGGCTGGTCGCATTCGTCGGCGCGATGTTCGCCGGGCTCTGGTGCACGTTGGCGTGGAAGCTGTACTGCTGGGATCCGCTGCCCCGAGCGTCCGTGCAGAATCCTTCGCTCGCCGGCATCGGCGGGTGGCTGGTGCTGGCGGGCCTGTCGCTGGTCGTCACGCCGGTGCGGCTGGTGTTCGACCTCGGGCAGACCTTGCCGAGCTACTCGCTGCAGACCTGGAACGCGGTGACTGTCGCCGGGCAGAGCGCCTACGACCCGATGTGGGCGCCGGTGCTGCTGATCGAGCTGGCCATCAACCTGGCCAAGCTCATTTTCGTGGTCATGATCGCGGTGCTGTTCTTCCGCAGGCGCAGCAGCCTGCCCGCCCTGCTCATTGGGTGGATGGTGATCACGCCCCTCGTCCACGCGGCCGATCTGGTGGTGGCGGCCCGGTTGCTCAAGACCGACGACGCTGCATCGACGCGCGACTGGGCCGAGGTCGGCCGTTCCGTGCTCTTCAGCCTGCTGTGGACGCTGTACTTCCTGCGCTCCGAGCGGGTGGCCGCCACGTTCACGCGCCGCCTGCAGATCGAGTCCCGTCCAGCGCCCGCGGAGAACGTCAGCGCAGAAACGCGTCCCAGCCCGTCTTGAGGATCAGCGCTGACACGACGGCGATGAACACCCCGCGCACGAAGCCCGCGCCGTGCTTCAGCGCGAGCCGCGTGCCGAGCAGGCTGCCGATCACGTTGGCCACCGCCATCGTCAGCGCGATGTGCCACCACACATGGCCCTTGATCGCGAACAGCGCGAGCGCGGCCAGGTTGGTCGCGGTGTTCAGCAGCTTCGCGCTGGCGCTCGCGTTCAGGAAGTCGTAGCCGAGCAGGCGCACGAACAGGAAGACGAAGAAGCTGCCGGTGCCGGGGCCGAAGAAGCCGTCGTAGAAGCCGATCACCAGGCCGATGCCGCTGGCCAGCAGCGCCTGCGTGCGCCCGGTGTGCAGCGGCGCATGCGTGCGGCCCATGTCCTTGCGCGCCAGCGTGTACGCGAGCACCCCGATCAGGATCAGCGGCAAGGCCTTGCGCAGGCCGTCGGCGCTGACCAGCGTCACGGTCCACGCGCCGCTCAGCCCGCCGACCAGCGCCGCCACCGCGGCCGGCAGCAGCGCGCTCCACTGCAGTTCGACGCGCTTGGCGAACTGCGCCGTGGCCCAGCCGGTGCCCCAGACGCCGGCGCCCTTGTTGGTGCCCAGCAGCGTGGCCGGCGGCGCGCTCGGGTAGACGCTGAACAGGGCCGGCACCAGGATCAGCCCGCCGCCGCCGACGATGGCATCGATGAAGCCTGCGAACAAGGAAGCGAGCGTGACCGTG
This sequence comes from Rhizobacter sp. P5_C2, assembly GCF_054049715.1. Taxonomy (NCBI): domain Bacteria; kingdom Pseudomonadati; phylum Pseudomonadota; class Betaproteobacteria; order Burkholderiales; family Sphaerotilaceae; genus Rhizobacter; species Rhizobacter sp. P5_C2. Next base: position 15,970 of record NZ_JBFULV010000016.1, read on the forward strand.
ACGAGATCGAGCATGTGTGCGCAGGGGGAAGAAACGGAACCGCAGAATGGGAAAGGGCGCCAGGATCACCTGGCGCCCTTCGCATTTTGTCATCGGTCCGGTCGCTCTCTGGAGTGCCGGCCTGTCGGTGTGTCGCAGCCTTTGAACGCGTGAATGACGCGACCCTCGGATGCGTTGTGTCTGTCTCCTCAGTCCCCCGCCCAGCCGGTCATCCGGGGATGTCGGCCGCGAGTGGGCGGATTTTGGGAGCAGGGCCCCACGCACGCACTAGGTGTTTTCCTGCACCGTTACAGGGCAGCGCTGTCCCGCAGCAAAGGAATGCGCAGGGTCACGCGTGTTCCCTGTCCGACCGGGCTCTGCACCGCGACATCGCCGCCATGCAGTTCCGTGATCCGCTTCACGATCGCGAGCCCGAGGCCCTTGCCGCCCTCGCCGGTGGCGGGCGCCACCTTGGTGCGCGCTTGGTAGAAGCGATCGAACAAATGCGGCAGGTCGATGGCCGGGATGCCCGGCCCGGTGTCGCTGACGCTGACCTCGGCCTGCGTGCCGACGCTCGCGGCGGCCAGCGTGACGCGGCAGCCGCGGCCGCAGAACTTCAGCGCGTTGTCGACCAGGTTCGCGATCGCGCGCTCGAAGAGCTCGACGTCGACCTCGGCCGGCACCGGCACCTCGCCGACCTCGGCCTGCAGCTCGACGCCCGACTGCGCCGCGCGCTCGGCGAAGCGCATCTGGATGTCGTTGAGCAACTCGCGCAGGTCGACCTGCTCGGCGCGCAGCTGGAAGCTCGGCTCGTCGAGCGTCGCGAGGTCGCCCAGCGCCTTCACCAGCCGCGACGCATTGCGCGTGTTGCGCAGCGCCACCTCGACCAGCCGGCGGTCTTCGGCACGCGCCGCGTCGCCGACCCAGCGCGCCTCCAGCGTCTCGAGGCAGGCATCGGTCGCGGTCAGCGGCGAGCGCAGGTCGTGCGACAGGTTGCTGACCGCCTCGCGCCGGAAGTGATCGAGCCGGCTCAGCGCATTCCACTGCCGCTGCAGCGTCGCGAGCATCGCACCGAAGGCGCGCGTCAGCTGCCCGAACTCGTCGGCGGTGGCCGGCGGCAGCAGCGGCTGCGCATCGGCCGCGCCATGCTGCAGGCCTTTCTCGGACAGCATCGCGACCGCATCGGTGAGCCGCCGCAGCGGGCGGGTCACCGATGCGATGACCATCGCCGCGAGCAGCGTCGTCAGCATCACGATGCCGGCGATCACGCCGAGCGCCGGCCGCGCCACGCTCGCGCTCAGCACCTGCCAGCGGTCGGGTGGCAGCTCGGCCTTGTGCGCCACCAGGTAGAGGTAGCCGGCGAGGTTGTCGCCGGCGCGGATCAGCGGGCGGCCGATCGGCCGCGCGGCGATCACCGCATCGGCATCCATGCGCTCGGGGTCGTCGCCCATCACGTACGACGAGCCCTGCGACGACACCGCCTGCCGCACCGGGTCGATCGCGACGCGGAAGCCGGGCGCGAGCTTCGCCGAGCCGGTGCTCGCGAGCACCGTGCCCTGCACGTCGAGCAGGTAGAGCTGGGTGTCGGGCTCGAACAGCACCAGGTTCTTCAGGAAGGCGTCGAAGTCCTGCGGGTGCAGCTCATGCATCTCGAACAGGTTGTCGTACATCGCTACGACGCGGCCGAGGAACAGCGTCGCGCGCTGGTAGGTGGTCTCGTGCTCGAAGCGCTGGAACGCGAAGGCCACGGTCGCGATCACCGCGAGCGCGGTGACCAGGCCGGTCGCGAGGATGGTCAGCGCGATCTTGAGGCGGACGCTCATGCTGGGGCGTCGCGCATCTTGTAGCCGGCGCCTCTGACGGTGAGGATCAGCTGCGGGCGCATCGGGTCGGCCTCGAGCTTGGCGCGCAACCGGTTGATGTGCGTCGTCACCGTGTGCTCGTAGCCGTCGTGCGTGTAGCCCCACACCGCGTTCAGCAACTGCCCGCGCGAGAACACATGCCCCGGGTGGTTGGCAAAGTGCAGCAGCAGGTCGAACTCGAGCGCGGTGAAGTCGATCTCCTCGCCGCGGTAGCGCACCTGGCGCTTGGTCGGCAGGATCTCCAGGTCGCCATTGCGCAGCGTGCTGGCCTGCGCCTGCGCGCCGGCCTGGGCGGCGCGCAGCAGGTCGGCGCGGCGCAGCAGCGCCTTCACGCGCGCCAGCAGCTCGGCCAGCGAGAACGGCTTGGTCAGGTAGTCGTCGGCGCCGAGCTCCAGCCCGAGCACGCGGTCGAGTTCGGTCGCCTTGGCGGTGAGCATCAGGATCGGCGTGCTGCGGCCGCGCGCGCGCAGCGCCTTGCAGACTTCCAGCCCGTCCAGGCCCGGCATCATCAGGTCGAGGATCAGCAGGTCGCTCGCCTGCTCGTTCTGGCTGGCCAGCGCCGCGATGCCGTCGGCCACGGCCGTCACGGCATAGCCCGAATTGCTGAGGTTCAGCACGATCAGATCGCGGATGTCGGTCTGGTCTTCGGCGACGAGGATGGTGGCGGGCATGGGGGCATTGTCGTGCGGGCCGGGAAGCTTCTTACGCTCCGTCGATCACGCCGGACAGCGCGTCCTGAGGCAAATGTGATCTTCCTGTGAGGTTCGGCGACAGCGGCGCGAGGTGCGGTGGCCACAGTCACCCCATCGACAACGACCGATCCCAGGAGCCCCCCATGCAAGCCAACGCCCACGCCACTGCCGCCCCGACCGCCTTCCTGCCGGCCGCCGTGTCCTGGTCGGAGATGGTCTCGTACCGCGGCTACCTGGTGCGGTTCGCGCAGCGCAAGCTGCACGACCCGATGCTGGCCGAGGACGTGGTGCACGACGTGTTCGAGGCGGTGATCTCCGGCCGTGCCAGCTTCGGCGGGCGGGCCGCGCTGCGCTCGTGGCTGACGGCAGTGCTGAAGAACAAGATCGTCGACCTGGTGCGCCAGCGCGCCGGGCACGACAGCCTGGACGCGCACTGGCTGGACGACGACGGCGAAGCGATCGGCGCCGCGGCGCTCGAATGCCCTCAGGCCCGGCCGGACGAAGTCGCCGAGCAGCGCCAGCAGCTCGACCGGATGCTCGCGCGCATCGAGGCGCTGCCGACCGGCTTGCGCGACGTGATGCGCCTGCGCGTGTTGCACGACCAGCCGACCGAGCAGGTGTGCGCGGCGCTGGCGATCACCGAGGACAACCTGTTCGTGCGCCTGCATCGCGCCCGCAAGCAGCTGCTGTCGTGATCCCCACGCGAATATGGTCATAAGGAATCATTCGTTGTAGGAGGCCGGTGCGCTCAGCAGAATCACGCACCTACTCATGCGCATGCCGCGCCACCCCCGCGGCCGCGCCCACGCGAATGAATTTCCAGCAACTGCGGTCTGTCCGCGAGACCGTCCGCTGCGGCTTCAACCTGACCGAGGTTGCCGCGGTGCTCCACACGTCCCAGCCCGGCATCAGCCGGCAGATCCGCGAGCTCGAGGACGAACTCGGCATCGAGATCTTCGTGCGCGCCGGCAAGCGGCTCACCGGCCTGACGCCGCCCGGCGAGGCGGTGCTGCCGATCGTCGAGCGGCTGCTGCTCGACGCCGAGAACCTGCGCCGCGCCGGCGACGAATTCAGCGCGCAGACCAGCGGCCGGCTGTCGATCGCGGCCACCCATTCGCAGGCCCGCTATGCGCTGCCGGCCGTCGTGCGCGACTTCCGCCAGCTCTACCCGCAGGTCACGCTGAACCTGCACCAAGGGTCGCCGAAGCAGGTGGCCGAGATGCTGCTGTCCGGCGAGGCCGACATCGGCATCGCGACCGAGGCGCTGGCCAGCTACGAGCAGCTGGTGGCGCTGCCGTGCTACCGCTGGACGCACAGCGTGGTGGTGCCGATCGGCCATGACCTGCTGAAGCAGGAGGGGCCGCTGACGCTGCAGCGCCTCGCGCGCTACCCGATCATCACCTACGACGTCGGCTACACCGGCCGCACCCACATCGACGAGGCCTTCGCCGCCGAGGGGCTGAAGCCGAGCGTCGTGCTGACCGCGATGGACGCCGACGTGATCAAGACGTACGCCGAACTTGGCATGGGCGTGGGCATCGTCGCGTCGATCGCGTTCGATTCGGAACGCGACCGGCAACTGCGCGCAATCGATGCGCGGGATCTGTTCGCGGTGAACCTGACGCGGCTCGCGGTGCGGCGTGGCACGTGGCTGCGGGGGTATGTGTATTCGTTCATCGAGGCGTTCGCGCCGACGTTGACGCGCGAGACGGTGGAGCGGTCGTTGAACGGGGAAGCGGTCGAAGAGTAGCCAGGCCCAGCGCACCCCTCAAATCATCGCCGCCGGGTCCGGCAACTCATCGCTCGCGAACCGCTGCACCCGCCGCGGCTTCAAATGCACGCGCGAACCGGTCGCCAGCTGCAGCTTCTCGCGCAGCCCCTGGTACTCCGAGCGCGGCAGCTCCACGTCCACATAGCTGCCGTCGTCCTCGCGCTTGAACTCCAGCCGCGTGTTCGGCCCGACCGTCAGCGCCTGCGACAGCGTCACCTCCAGCGTGCCTTCCTCGGCCGCGCCGAGGATCTGCAGCTCGTGCGGCCGCACGTAGCTCACGTCCTCGGCCGCCGTGCCCGCGCCGCTGCGCCCGAAGCGCCCGTGGAACAGGTTCACGTCGCCGAGGAACTGCAGCACGAACGGGCTGGCCGGGTGGTCGTACACCTCGTCCGGCGGGCCGTCCTGCTCGATGCGGCCCTGGTTCATCACGACGATGCGGTCGGCCACCTCCATCGCCTCTTCCTGGTCGTGCGTGACGAACACGCTGGTCACGTTCATCTCGTCGTGCAGCCGGCGCAGCCAGCGGCGCAGCTCCTTGCGCACCTTGGCATCGAGCGCGCCGAACGGCTCGTCGAGCAGCAGCACCTTCGGCTCCACCGCCAGCGCGCGTGCGAGCGCGATGCGCTGGCGCTGTCCGCCCGACAACTGGTGCGGGTAGCGGTCGGCGATCCAGTCGAGCTGCACCAGCTTCAACAGGTCGGTCACCTTGGCCTTGATCTCGGCATCGCTCGGCCGCGTCGCCTTGGGCCGCACGCGCAGCCCGAACGCGACGTTCTCGAAGATCGTCATGTGGCCGAACAGCGCGTAGTGCTGGAACACGAAACCCACCTGGCGCTCGCGCACGTCGGTGTGGGTCGCGTCCTCGCCGTGGAACAGCACGGTGCCGCTGTCGGGGACCTCCAGCCCCGCGATGATGCGCAGCAGCGAGGTCTTGCCCGAGCCCGACGGCCCGAGCAGCGCGACCAGCTCGCCGGCCGGGATGTCCAGGTTCAGGTTGTCGCAGACGACGGTCTTGCCGAAGCTCTTCTTCAGGTTGCGGACTTCGATGCTCATTCTGGAAACCTCATTCCGAGCGGCCTTCGGCCGACTTCTTCTGCGCGCGCACGCGGCGCTCGACCACGTACTTCAACACCAGCGTGACGAGCGCGAGCCCGGCCAGCAGCGACGCCACCGCGAACGCCGCCGCGAACTGGTATTCGTTGTAGAGGATCTCGATGTGCAGCGGCATCGTGTTGGTCTGCCCGCGGATGTGGCCCGACACGACGCTGACCGCGCCGAACTCGCCCATCGCACGCGCATTGCACAGGATCACGCCGTACAGCAGCGCCCACTTGACGTTCGGCAGCGTGATGCGCCGGAAGATCTGCCAGCCGTTGGCGCCCAGCACGCGGGCCGCTTCTTCCTGCTCGGTGCCCTGCGCCTGCATCAGCGGGATCAGCTCGCGCGCGACGAACGGGAAGGTCACGAACACGGTCGCGAGCACGATGCCCGGCACCGCGAAAATGACCTTCAGGTCGTGGTCGCGCAGCCATTCGCCCCACCAGCCCTGCAGGCCGAAGATCAGCACGTAGATCAGCCCGGAGATCACCGGGCTGACCGAGAACGGCAGGTCGATCAGCGTCAGCAGCACGTTCTTGCCGCGGAACTCGAACTTCGCGATGCACCACGCGGCGGCGATGCCGAACACCAGGTTCATCGGCACCGAGATGGCCGCCGCGATGAAGGTCAGCTTGATCGCCGACAGCGCATCGGGGTCGGTGATGGCCGCGAGGTAGACGCCGACGCCCTTCTTGAACGCCTCGGCGAACACGATGGCCAGCGGCACGAACAGGAACAGCGTCAGGAACGCGAGCGCGATGCCGATCAGCGTCCACTTGACCCACGCGGGCTCGGTGGTGGCCGATTGCAGATGGCGCGGGCTCACGGCCGCACTCGCGGTGTTGCGGGGAACGGTCACGGTGTTCATCGTCCCTGCCTTGCTCTCGTCCAGGCCTGCAGCCCGTTGATCCCCAGCAGCAGCGCGAACGCGCTGACCAGCATCACCACCGCGATCGCGGTGGCGCCGGTGTAGTCGTACTGCTCGAGCTTCGTGATGATCAACAGCGGCGTGATCTCGCTGATCAGCGGCATGTTGCCGGCGATGAAGATCACCGAGCCGTATTCACCCAGCGCCCGCGCGAACGCGAGCGCGAAGCCGGTGAGCAGCGCCGGCGAGATGATCGGGAAGATCACCTTCGTGAAGGTCTGCAGCCGCGACGCGCCGAGCGTGGCCGCGGCCTCCTCGATCTCCTTGTGCAGGTCTTCGAGCACCGGCTGCAGCGTGCGCACGACGAAGGGCAGGCCGATGAAGGTCAGCGCGACGAACACGCCGAGCGGCGTGAAGCTGACCTTGAACGGCAGGTAGCGGCCGATCCAGCCGTTCTGCGCGTACAGCGCGGTCAGCGCGATGCCGGCCACCGCGGTGGGCAGCGCGAACGGCAGGTCGACCAGCGCATCGACCAATCGCTTGAACGGAAACTCGTAGCGCACCAGCACCCACGCAACGACGAGGCCGAACACCGCGTTCATCAGCGCGGCGGCGAACGACGCGCCGAAGGTGAGCCGGTACGACGCGAGCACGCGCGGCGAGGTGACGGCGTCCCAGAACGCCGGCCAGGTCATCGTGGCCGTCTTCAGGAAGGCCGCCGACAGCGGCAGCAGCACGATGAAGCTCAGGTACAGCAGCGTGAAGCCGAGCGCCAGGTCGAAGCCGGGCAGCACGCTGTGCCGCTTCAGCAGGGTGCGGGTGAACAGCACGGGCGGCGCTTACTTCTTCGCGGCGGCGAGGATCTGGTCGTAGATCGCGCCGTCGTCGAAATGCTCCTTCTGCGCCTTGGTCCAGCCGCCGAAGACCTCGTCGATCGTGAAGGTGTTGACCTTCGGGAAATCCTTGCCGTACTTGGCCAGGATGGCCGCATTGCGCGGGCGCAGCTGGTGCTTCGCGGCGATCTCCTGCGCCTCGTCGGTCCACAGGAACTTCAGGTAGGCCTCGGCCTGCTTGCGGGTGCCCTTCTTGTCGGCCACCTTCTCGACCACCGCGACCGGGTTCTCGGCCAGGATCGTCGACTTCGGGTACACCACCTCGAAGTTGTCGCCGAACTCTTCCTTGATCAGGTTCACTTCCGATTCGAAGGTCGCGAGCGCGTCGCCGATGTTGCGTTGCGCGAAGGTCGTCGTCGCGGCGCGGCCGCCGCCGTCGAACACCGGCACGTTCGCGAAGATCTTCTGCACCAGCTCGCGCGCCTGCGCCGCGTTGCCGCCGGCCTTGATCACCGAGCCCCACGCAGCCACGTAGCTGTAGCGGCCGTTGCCGGTGATCTTCGGGTTCGGGATCACGACGCTGGTGCCCGGCTTGGCCAGGTCGCCCCAGTCCTTGATGGCCTTCGGGTTGCCCTTGCGCACCAGGATCACGGTGACCGAGGTGGTCGGCGCCGCGTTGTTCGGCAGGCGCTTGGCCCAGTCCTCGGGCAGCAGCTTGCCGCGGGTGGCCAGCACGTCGATGTCGCTCGACTGGTTCATCGTCACCACGTCGGCCTCGAGCCCGTCGAGCACCGCACGCGCCTGCTTGCTGGAGCCGCCGTGCGACTGGTTGATCGCCAGGTCTTCGCCGGTCGACGCCTTCCAGGACTTCTGGAACGCCGGGTTGATCTCCTTGAAGAACTCGCGCGCGACGTCGTAGCTGACGTTCAGCAGTGTCGGGCCGGCCGCCTGGGCGGGCGAGAACGCGAGCAGCGCGACAGCGCCGACGCAGGACAACAGGAGGGCGCGGCGCGCGGCCAGGAGGCGGGTGGACATGGTGGTTCAGCCGCCAACGACGCGGCCCAGGCAAATGGGAGCGCCGATGTTACGGACGGACACGGCGACGGTGAACGACTCAATCGTCGAATCCTTATGAGTTTTTCGCACGAGCGACTCAGCGGCAGCACGCCGAGGCGCCTGCCGCTGGGATCTGAAGCCTGCGCTTACTTGCCGCGTGGATTCCGAATTACTTCGAGTAGATCTGGTCGAACACCCCGCCGTCGGCAAAGTGGGTCTTCTGCGCCTTGGTCCAGCCGCCGAACACCTCGTCGATCGTGAACAGGTTCAGCTTCGGGAATTGCTTCTCGTACTTGGCGGCGACCTTCGGGTCGATCGGGCGGTAGAAGTTGCGCGCCGCGATCTCCTGGCCTTCCGGCGTGTAGAGGTACTCGAGGTAGGCCTGGGCGACGTCGCGGGTGCCGCGCTTGTCGACCACCTTGTCGACCACCGACACCGGCGGCTCGGCCAGGATGCTGGTGGGCGGGTAGACCACGTCGAACTTGTCGGCGCCGAATTCCTTCAGCGACAGGTAGGCCTCGTTCTCCCAGGCCAGCAGCACGTCGCCGATGCCGCGCTCGGCGAAGGTCACGGTGGCGCCGCGCGCGCCCGAATCGAGCACCGGCACGTTCTTGTAGACCTTCGAGATGAACTCGCGGGCTTTCGCGTCGTTGTTGCCGTTGCGCTTCAGCTCGAAGCCGTAGGCGGCCAGGTAGCCCCAGCGCGCGCCGCCCGAGGTCTTCGGGTTCGCGGTGATCACCGAGACGCCGGGCTTGACCAGGTCGTCCCAGTTCTTGATGCCCTTCGGGTTGCCCTTGCGCACCAGGAAGATGTAGGTGGAGCTGTACGGCGTGCTGTTGTGCTGCAGGCGCTTCTGCCAGTCGGTGGGCAGCAGCTTGGCGCGTTCGGCGATCTCGTCGATATCGTAGGCGAGGGCCAGCGTGACGACATCGGCATCGATGCCGTCGATCACCGAGCGGGCCTGCTTGCCCGAGCCGCCGTGCGAGGCCTTGATCGTCACGTTATCGCCGGTCTTGGCCTTCCAGTACTTGCTGAAGGCGCTGTTGTATTCCTGGTAGAGCTCGCGGGTCGGGTCGTAGGACACGTTGAGCAGCGTGATGTCCTTGGCGAGCGCCGGGCCAGAGGCAGCCGCCGTGGCGGCCAGCGCGAGGGAGAGCAGCGAATGGCGGATGAAGCGAGCCGTCGTCATGAAATCGTCCTGGGTGGGCGGCCCGAAGCCGCGGGGAGGATGCGAATGGTAGGCAGCCGGCCTAACTCGCGGAACGAATCAAAACTTCCGTTCTTATGCGCTTTCTGGCTTAGGCGCTGTCGACTTGAAGGGCGCGGATCCGGGCCGGCATGCCTTCGAGGCCCATTTCGCGCACGCCGGGCAGGTTGCCCTCGGTGGCGCTCTGCACCAGGCGCGACAGCGTCTGCAGATGCGGCAACACGGTGCCGAAGAACAGCGGCCGGTCGCCGCGGGCGATCAGCAGCGTCGGGAAATTCTCGACGTCGATCGGGCCGAGCACCTCGTCGTTGTCCTCGATGTCGACCCAGGCGAACTGCGCATCGGGGTGCTCGGCGCGCAGGCTGTCGAACAGCGGTTCGTAGTCGCGGCAGGTGCCGCACCAGGCAGCGCAGAGGCAGGCGACGAGGAGGGGCTCGGGAGCGGACATGGCCGCCAGTGTGCCGCGAGTCGCGAAGGCCCGTGAGCCAGGTGTCAATCGGGTTTCAGACGGAAAAGCGCCAATCGGCGATGGGGGGCAGCGTTTCAGGGGCGTCGCTGCCAGGCGTCTGCAACACCCGCTGCAGCACCCGCTCTTCCAGCGCCGCGAAAGCCGCATTCCCACGCGACCGAGGCCGCGGCAGCGCGATGCGTTCGTCCAACGCCACCTGGTGGTCCTCGATCAGCAGCACCCGGTCGGCCAGCGCGACCGCCTCGGACACGTCGTGCGTCACCAGCAGCGCGGTGAAGCCGTGGCGCTTCCACAGCGATTCGATCAGCGACTGCATCTCGATGCGCGTCAGCGCATCCAGCGCGCCGAGCGGTTCGTCGAGCAGCAGCAGGCGCGGCGCATGCACCAGCGCCCGCGCCAGTGCGACCCGCTGCCGCTGACCACCCGACAGCACCGCCGGCCAGTCGTTCGCGCGATCAGCCAGGCCGACCTGCGCCAGCGCCTCGAGCGCACGCTCGCGCGCATCGACCGCGTCCAGGCCGAGCGCGATGTTGTCGATCACGCGCTTCCACGGCAGCAGCCGCGCATCCTGGAACATGAAGCGCAGGTCGCTCTTGTGCTGCGCCAGCGGCGCGCCGTCGAGCGCCAGCGCACCGGCGCTCGCCTCTTCCAACCCGGCCACCAGCCGCAGCAGCGTGCTCTTGCCGCAACCGCTGCGCCCGACGATGGCGACGAACTCGCCCGGCTCGACGCGCAGGTCGATGCCGGACAGCACCTCGCGCTCGCCGAAGCGCTTCGACAGGCCGCTCACCTGCAGTCCGATGCCGGCCGGCGCGCTGCGGCGCGGCAGCGCGGCGCTCGACTCGCGCAGGATCGCATCGCCGACCGACTCGCCGGCAAACGCCATGCTCTGCAACTCGATCTGCGAGGGCAACATCGCCATCCTCTTGAACATCATTTCGCCACCTGGTAGGCGGGGTTCCAGCGCAGCCACCAGCGCTCCAATCCCTTGGCCAACACATCCGCCAGCTTGCCGAGCAGCGCATACAGCAGGATGCCGACCAGCACCACGTCGGTCTGCAGGAACTCGCGCGCGTTCATCGTCATGTACCCGATGCCGGCCTGCGCCGAGATCGTCTCGGCGACGATCAGGATCACCCACATGAAGCCGAGCGAGAAGCGCACACCGACCAGGATCGACGGCAACGCGCCCGGCAGGATCACGTGCCGGTACAGCGGCCAGCCCGACAGCCCGTAGCTGCGCGCCATCTCGATCAGCCCCTTGTCGACCGAGCGGATGCCGTGGAAGGTGTTGATGTAGACCGGGAAGAAGACGCCCAGCGACACCAGGAACAGCTTGGCCGATTCCTCGATGCCGAACCACAGGATCACCAGCGGGATCAGCGCCAGCGTCGGGATGTTGCGCACCATCTGCAGCGTCGAGTCGAGCAGCGTCTCGGCCACGCGCCACGAGCCGGTCGCGAGCCCCAGCACCAGGCCGAGCCCGCCGCCGATCGCGAAACCCGCCAGCGCCCGCCCGGTGCTGGTGGCCACGTGCCGCGCCATCTCGCCGGACAGCAGCAGCGCCCAGAACGCCTTCACGACGGCCAGCGGCTCCGGCAGCACGCGCGTGGACAGCCAGCCGCTGCGCGACGACAGCTCCCACGCGAGCAGCACCGCCACCGGCAGCAGCCACGGCGCGAGCCGTCGGCGCACGGCGATGAAGGTCGAACTAGACCGCGATCTGGATGTCGGTGACATGGTGCTGCGTCTCGGCATCGGGGTGGTGGGGCTCGATCAGTTCGAGGCGGTTGCCGAACGGGTCTTCGACATAGGCCCGGCTCGCATCGAACAGCGGCGCCTCGTCGACGCGGATGCCGGCGCGCTGCAGGCGGAACACGATGGCGTCGAGGTCGCCGACACGCAGCGCCAGGTGCGCCTGCGGCGCGACGCCGATGTAGTGGCCCTCGGTCAGGTCCAGCCGCTGCCAGCCGAGCGAGTAGCGCAGCGTGCCAGGGCGGTCGAGCTCCGGGTCGCGCACCTCGCGCAGGCCGAGCGCGTCCTCGTAGAACGCACGGGCGCGGCTCGCGCCGCCGAGCGGGATGGGCAACTGCACGTGGTCGACGCTGCGGAAATCGGGCATGTTCAGCTCTGCGAAACCTTGGGCACGTAGGTGTTGGCGACCACCTCGCCGAACGGGCCGGTGAGCACCTGGCCGGCCAGGCGTTCGCGCAGGTTGATCGGCAGCAGCGGGAACACCAGCTCGGCGAAGCGGTGCGCTTCTTCGAGGTGCGGGTAGCCGCTCAAGATGAAGTACTCCAGCCCGAGCGCCGCGTACTCCTTGATGCGGTCGGCCACCTGCTGCGGGTCGCCCACCAGCGCGGTGCCGGCCCCGCCGCGCACCAGGCCGACGCCGGCCCACAGGTTCGGCGCCACCTCCAGCCCCTCGCGCACGTTCTTCGGGTTGAACTTGCCCTTGTTCAGCTCGGCCATGCGGCGCTGGCCGACCGAATCCATCTGCGCGAACTTCTGCTGCGCCCGCGCGACGGTTTCTTCGTCGAGGTGCGACACCAGTTCGGCCGCGGCACGCCAGGCTTCGTCTTCGGTCTCGCGCACGATCACGTGCAGGCGGATGCCGAACTCCAGCGTGCGGCCGTGCTTCGCAGCGCGCTGGCGAATGTCGGCCACCTTGGTCGCGACGGCCTCGGGCGGCTCGCCCCAGGTCAGGTAGGTGTCCAGCTGCTGCGCGGCGAGCTCGTGCGCCTCTTCCGACGAGCCGCCGAAGAAGATCGGCGGGTAGGGCTTGTTGATCGGCGGGTACAGCACCTTGCCGCCCTTGACGCGCAGGTGTTCGCCGTCGAAGCTGACGCCTTCGTTGTCGTGGCTCTTCGCGAGCACGTCGCGCCAGATCGTCAGGAACTCGCGCGACAGCTCGTAGCGCTGCGCGTGCGGCAGGAACAGGCCGTCGCCCTCCAGCTCTTCGGCATCGCCACCGGTCACCAGGTTGACCAGCAGGCGGCCGCCCGACAGGCGGTCGAAGGTCGCGGCCATGCGCGCCGACTGCACCGGCTGCACCAGGCCCGGCCGCAGCGCGACCAGAAACTTGAGGCGCCGGGTCGCGTCGATCAGGCTCGCGGCCAGCACCCACGAGTCTTCGCAGGAGCGGCCGGTCGGCAGCAGCACGCCTTCGTAGCCGAGGCTGTCGGCCGCGATCGCGACCTGCTTGAAGTAGTCGAAGGTCGCGGCACGCGCGCCCTTGCTGGTGCCGAGGTAGCGCGAGTCGCCGTGGGTGGGGATGAACCAGAGGATCTTCATAGGGACGTCACAGGGACTTCGGGGTGGGGGACCAGACGATCTCGGCGACGCGCACCGGCTGCGGGATCAGCCCGAGCCGCGCGAACGCGTCGGCCACGCGCTGCTGATCGGCGGCGATCGCCGGCGTCAGCGGTGCCGCCGGCGAGACCGGGCGGCGCGAGATGAACAGGTGGGTCGTCGCGAGGCTCAGCCCGCTGAAATCGGAGATCAACTGCGCCGCCTCCTTGCGGTGGGCCTGCACCCACGCATCGGCCCGGGTCAGCTCGGCCAGCAGTGCGAGCACCGCCTGCGGGTGCTGCTCGGTGAGCGCGCGCGACGCGAGGTAGAACGAGTTGTTGCTCGACAGGTCGCGGCCGTTGGCCAGCACGCGCGGTTTCAGGTCGAGCTCGACGGCGGCGTAGTACGGATCCCAGATCGCCCAGGCATCGACGCTGCCGCGCTCGAACGCGGCCCGCGCATCGGACGGCGCGAGGTACACCGGCTGGATGTCGGCCCACTGCAGCCCGGCCCGGTCGACCGCGCGCACCAGCAGGTAGTGCGCGCTCGAGCCCTTCTGCAACGCGACCTTGCGACCCTTCAGGTCGGCCAGCGTCTTCAGCGGCGCATCGGGCTTCACCAGGATGGCCGACGACAGCGGCTTCGGCGGCTCGGCACCGACGTAGCGCAGGTCTTTGCCCGCGGCTTGCGCGAACACCGGCGGCGTGTCGCCGGTCAGGCCGAACTCGAGGCTGCCGACGGCCAGCGCCTCCAGCAGCTGCGGGCCGGCCGGGAACTCGATCCACTTGACGGTGCTGCCGGCGAAGCGCTTCTCGAGCGCGGCCTGCTGCTTCAGCACGACCAGGTTGACGGCCGCTTTCTGGAAGCCGATGCGCAACTGCGCGGGGGCCGGCTCGGCCGCGTGCGCGAACGCTGGCAGCGACACCGTGGCCGCGCCGAGGCTCGCCTGCAGCAGCTCGCGGCGCGTGAAACTCATGGCGTGCTCGCGGTCTTCAGCGAGACCGGCAATGCATCGGAGATGCGGATCGCCTTCGGGATCAGCTTCAGCTCGAAGAAGGCGTCGGCGATCTTCTGCTGCTGCGCGGCCACCGTCGGCGTGATCGGCACGATGCCGTACGCGAAGCGGCCCGCGGCGACCTCGGCGACGCCGACATCGAGCCCGATCTGCGGCGCGAGGAAAGCGGCCACCTCGCGGCTGTTGCCCTCGGCCCAGCGGTCGAGCTTGGCGAGTTCTTCGACGATCGCGCGGATCACCTGCGGCTGCTTGTCGGCATAGGGGCGCGAGGCCAGGTAGAACTGGTGGTTGGCGACCAGCCCCTTGCCGTCGGCGAGCACGCGTGCGCCGAGCTGCTTCTCGGCCGCGGCCAGGAACGGATCCCAGATGACCCAGGCGTCGACGCTGCCGCGCTCGAAGGCGGCGCGCGCATCGGCCGGCGCGAGGAACACGGTCTGGATCTCGCTGTACTTGACGCCGGCTTTCTCGAGCGCCTTGACGAGCAGGTAGTGGACGTTGGAGCCCTTGTTCAGCGCGACCTTCTTGCCCTTCAGCTCGGCCACCGAGCGGATCGGCGACTCCTTGCCGACGACGATCGCCTCGCCGGCCGGCGCGGGCGGCTGGTTGGCCACGTAGACGAGGTCGGCACCGGCCGCCTGCGCGAAGATCGGCGGCGCTTCGCCGACGGTGCCGAAATCGATCGAGCCGACGTTCAGGCCTTCGAGCAGCTGCGGGCCGGCGGGGAACTCGGTCCACTTGACGTCGACGCCCTGCGGCGCGAGGCGCTTCTCGAGGTCGCCGCGCGCCTTCAGGATCGTCAGCGTGCCGTACTTCTGGTAGCCGATGCGCAGCTCGGTGCGGGTCTGGGCGAGGGTCGGGCCGGCGACAAGACCCAACGCCAGGGTCAGCACGAGGCCGAGCCGGCGCGTCGAGAACAGCGAGTCGATCCGCAGGGTCATGGTGGTACTTCCAGAGGTGGAGACGGAAAGAGGAAAGAGACACCCCGGCCCGGGACGGCGCCAGGGTGCCGAATCACCCGGCGTTCAAGGCAAGCGGGCGAGGAGACAAGGGTTGCAGCGCGCGGTCGAGGCGTTCGACCAGCGCGTCATCGGGGACGTAACCGCCGGATTCGTGGGGCACCAGCTGCGCGTCGGTGGCGAACACGCCGTCGAGGATGTCGCGCGCGCCGAGGGCCGACAGCACCGGCTTCAGCGCGTAGTCGAGCGCGAGCAGGTGGGCGAGGCTGCCGCCGGTGGCCAGCGGCAGCACGGTCTTGCCGCGCAGGCCGTCGGTGGGCAGCAGGTCGAGGAACAGCTTCAGCAGGCCGCTGTAGGCGGCCTTGTAGATGGGGGTCGCGACCAGCAGCAGGTCGGCATCGCAAACGTCGTTGAGCGCCTCGCGGATCGACGCGTTGTGCGCATCGGCGTGCAGCAGCGGCGCAGCGGGCAGTTCGCGCACCGCGATCAGGCGGCTGCTGTCGCCCGTGCCTTCCAGGCGAGTCTGCGCGAGTTGGAGCAACCAGCCCGAGCGCGATCGGAGCGAGGGACTGCCGGAAATGCTGACGATCTTCATGGCGGGTCGGGCGGGGTGGAGCTCGGTGATGACAACGAGCCGCCACGATAGGGACCGGTGCATCGAACGCCAACGAATGAAAGTGGGTTTGCTTATTGGTTGGGCGCATAGGCCTGCTTGGCCATCGCATTTCGAGAACCCGCTATCTCGGGAATGTGACCCGGACATCTTTCACCTGACATGGTCGGCGCGAGTTCACGAGACTGCGCGCTCGCAACCGCAACACGCCCGATCTGGGAGGCCCCATGAGCAAGGCCGTCAAGCCGACTGGGAACTCCTTGGCCACGGCCACCGAGGCAGCCTTCGGCAACGTAGTCAAGCTGATTCAAGGTGCACGGCGGCGTGCCGCCAAGGCAATCAACGCTGAAGTCATCGAGCTGTATCGGCGTATCGGCCAGTACCTGCATCAACGCATCGAAACCGATGGTTGGTCGAAGGGAACCGTCGAGCAACTGGCCAACTACATCGCCCTTCGCGAGCCGGGCCGAAGCGGGTTCTCAGCCCAGAACCTCTGGCGCATGCGGCAGTTTTACCGGGCGTATCCCCAAGACTCAAAACTCTCAACATTGTTGAGAGAATTGCCGTGGTCCTCGCACCTGCACATCCTCAGCCGCACCAAACGCGAAGAGGAGCGTGAGTTCTACATGCGCATGGCGGTCCAGCAAGGTTGGCAGGTGCGCGAAGTGGCGCGGCAGATCGACGGCGGACTGTTCGAGCGGACACTGCTCCATCCGCCGAAAGCCTCAACGGCGTTGAGAGAGTTGCAACCCCAAGCTGAACGGCACTTCAAGGACACCTACCTGCTCGACTTTCTGGCCCTGCCAGATCCGCACTCGGAATCGGAGCTGCATCGCAGCCTGCTGATGAACCTGGGCCGTTTCCTGACGGAACTCGGGCGGGACTTCTGCTACATCGGCAGCGAGTACCTGGTGCAGGTCGGAGGGCAGGATTTCTTGCTGGATCTGCTCTTCTTCCACCGTGGCCTGAACTGCCTTGTGGCCATCGAGCTCAAGGTCACCGCTTTCGAGCCGGAGCATCTGGGCAAGCTGAATTTCTATCTGGAGGCGTTGGACCGCGACGTGAAGAAGTCTCATGAGAACCCGGCGATCGGCCTGCTGCTGTGCACCAGCAAGGACCACGAGGTGGTGGAGTACGCCCTGAGCCGCACGCTATCTCCCGCGCTGGTGGCTCAGTACCAGACGCAATTGCCGGACAAGCAGATGCTGGCAATGAAGCTGCACGAGCTCTACGCCTTGAGTGCGCCGACGTTGACGCATGGGGGCCGAAGATCAGGTGCGCGGAAGAGTCCTGCGCGCGCGCCGCGTCACAACACCTGATCCCGCAGCTGCGGAAACACCTTCCCGACCTTCCCCAGCAGGTAGTCCCCATACGTCCCGTCGAACGCACGCGGATTCGCGCGGTCCCAGCGCGTCGCGCTGTCGTCGTTGGCCGGCGGCAGGCCCTCGATGGTCTGCACCCGCGCGTCGAAGGCCGGGTCGAAGAAGAACGGGAACGACAGCCGATCGCGGCCCGAGGTGTTCAGGCGCACCCGGTGCGGCGTCGAGCGGTACAGCCCGCCCGTCATCCGGTCGAGCATGTCGCCGATGTTGCAGACGAAGCTGTGCGGCAACGGCGGCGCCTCGATCCAGCCCTCGCGCGTCTTGACCTGCAGGCCGCCGACGTCGTCCTGGCGCAGCAGCGTCAGCAGCCCGTAATCGGTGTGCTCGCCGACGCCCCAGTGCGCATCGGTGCCCGCCGGTACCGGCCGCGTCGGGTAGTTGAACAGGCGGAACAGGATCAGCGGGTCGGCCGTGCAGCGCTCGGCGAAGTACTCGGGCGGCAGCGCCAGGCTCTGCGGGATGACGCGCATCACGCGGTGGCCCAGGGCGGTCAGCGCCGCCATCGTCGCCAGCAGCGCCTCGCGGAAGCCGGCCAGCGACGAATGCTCCGGAAACAGGTTGCGCCCGTGCACCGGCGTGTGCGCCTGCACGCGCGGATCGTCGTCGCCGAGTTCCTCGCCGAGGTACAGGCCTTCCTTCCAGTCGGGCCGGCCCGAGGTCAGCTCGCCGCCCAGCGGAAAGTAGCCGCGCCACGCCCTGCCGCCGAGCGCCATGCGCCATTGCAGCTTGGTCGGCTCGTCGAGCGCGAAGAAGCGGCGGCTCAGGTCTTCCAGGCGATCCATCAGTGCCTCGTCGACGCCATGGCCGACGACGTAGAAGAAGCCGTGCGCGCGGCAGGCCTCGCCGATCCGCCGCGCCACCTCGGGCTCCGGCGACGCGAGGTCGATCACCGGCACGTGCTGTTGCAGCGACAACGCCATCACCGCATCAGAACGGTTTGTCGCCCAGCACCGTCGCACGGTGCATCACGCGGCGGTGCGGCAGGTAGTCGGCGGTTGCATAGTGCTGCGTCAGCCGGTTGTCCCAGAAGGCGAGGTCGTGCAGCTTCCAGCGCCAGCGCACCGTGTGCTCCGGCTTCGCGACATGCTCGAACAGCAACCGCAGCAGCGCGTCGCTCTCCTTCACGGCCAGCTCGACGATGCGCGTCGTGAAGCCTTCGTTGACGAACAGCCCGCGCAGCCCGCTGAGCGGGTGCGTGCGGATCACCGGGTGGACCACCGGCGGGTTCTTCACGCGCGCCTCATCCCAGCGCACGCGCTCGTCGGGCGTGCGGGCGAAGCGGTGCGCGGGAAAGGACTTCACCATGTCGTGCTCGGCCGTGAGGCCGTCGAGCATACGCCGCAGCGGCACCGACAGGCTCTCGAGCGCCGCGATGCCGCTCGCCCACAGCGTGTCGCCGCCCGACGGCGGCAGCAGCCGCGCCGACAGCAGCGCGCCCATCGGCGGTGCCTCGATGAAGGTGACGTCGGTGTGCCAGTTGTCGTTGTCCGGCAGGTTCTTCGCGTCGGTGTCGAGCACGATGATCTCGGGCACCTCGGCCACGTGCGGGTAGATCGGGTGGAGGTGCAGCCCGCCGAAGCGCGCCGCCAGGTCGCGTTGCTGCTGCGGCGTGACGGGCTGGTTCTCGAAGAACAGCACGTGGTGGCGCAGCAGCGCACCCAGCAGCTTGTCGTGCGCGGCCTCGGAGAGCGGCTCGCGCAGGTCGATGCCGGACACCAGCGCGCCGATCGCCGGGCCGAGCGGCGCAACCTGCAAGCCCGCCGCCATCATCCCCGCCCCTGCCACGGCACCAGCCGCCGCTGCAGCGCCCGCAGGCTCAGCTCCAGCCCGAACGCGATCAGCGCGATCGTGAAGATGCCGAGCAGCACGATGTCGGTGGCCAGGAACTGCGCGGCCGACTGCACCATGAAGCCCAGCCCGCGCGTCGCGGCGACCAGCTCGGCCGCGACCAGCGTCGACCAGCCGACCCCCAGCCCGACGCGCAGGCCGGTCAGGATCTCGGGCAGCGCCGTCGGCAGCACCACGTGGCGCAGCAGCTGCCAGCGGGTCGCCCCGAACGATTGCGCGGCGCGCCGGCGCGTCTCGTCGACCTGGCGGACGCCGGTCGCGGTCGCGATCACCAGCGGCGCGAAGATCGCGAGCGTGATCAGCAGCACCTTCGACAGCTCGCCGATGCCGAACCAGATCACGATCAACGGCAGGTAGGCCAGCGGCGGCACCGGCCGGTAGAACTCGATCAGCGGATCGAACACGCCGCGCGCGGTCGGCGACAGGCCCATCCACAGCCCGAGCGGGATCGCCGTGAACACCGCGATGCCCAACGCCAGCGCCACGCGCGCCAGGCTCGCGCCGGCGTGCTGCCACAGCGTGGCATCCAGGTAGCCCTCGCCGGCCACGCGCAGGAATTTCTCCCACACCGCGGCGGGCGGCGGCAGGAACAGCGGCTCGATCCAGCGCGCCGACGTCACCGCCTGCCATGCGGCCAGCAGCACCAGCATGCTCAGCAGGCTGACCACGACGGGGCGCGACCACAGCGGGGCCGTGGCTTCGCGCGCGGCCGGCCGCATCACGGAGTCGTCCAGCCCGGCGGGCTGCGTCAGCACACGCACGGTCATCGGAGAGATCGCATCCATGGCCGGCTCAGTGCAGCGCCTCGCTCAGTGCCTCGTCCTGCGCGAACACCGCGCCCAGCACCTGCTCGCGCACCGCGACGAACCCGGGCAGCGACTTGATCGCCCGCGCCGCCTCGCCCTGCGCATGGCGGCGGCCGAAGTCGAGCGCGCGGTGCGTCACGATGCGCGCCGGCCGGCGCGACAGCACCACCAGGTCGGTCGCGAGGAACACCGCCTCCTCGACACCATGCGTCACCAGCACGATGGTCTTGCCGGTGGTCTGCCACACCTTCAGCAGCAGCTCCTGCATGCGCTCGCGCGTCAGCGCATCGAGCGCACCGAAGGGCTCGTCCATCAGCAGCACCTCGGGGTCGGCGGCCAGTGCACGCGCGATGCCGACGCGCTGACGCATGCCGCCCGACAGCTCCCACACCGGCCGCGACTCGAAGCCTTCGAGCCCGACCAGCGCGAGCAGCCCGCGCGCCCTGTCCTCGCGCGCGGCGCGGCCCCCACCGCGCAGGCGCAAGGGCAGGGCGACATTGTTCAGCACGTCGAGCCAGGGCAGCAGCGCGTCGTCCTGGAACACGACGCCGCGGTCCGCGCCCGGCCCGGTGATCGGCCGGCCCGACACCGACGCCCGCCCGCCGCTGGGCGTGACGAACCCGGCGATCACGTTCAACAGGCTGGACTTGCCGCAGCCCGAAGGCCCCAGCAGCACCGCCAGCGCGCCTTGCGGCACCTGCCAGCTGATGGCGTCCAGCACGGGGGTGTTCACAGCCGTGGCCGAGCCTGCAGCACCCCGGTACCCTACAGTGACCGCCTGCAGTTCGACCACGGCGTGAACTCCTTCGTGTCTTGTTGATGTGGCTTGTGGTGGCGTGTCAGCGCGCCGCCGCGACGGCTTGGCCCGAGGCCTTGGCCGCGGCCTGCACATGCTTCACGCTCACATAGCTGCCGTAATCGGCCAGCACCTTGTCGACCTTGCCCTGCTCCTTCAGGAACTTCGCGGTGTCGGTCAGGGCCTTCACGGTTCCTCCGGGTGATCCACCGAGCAGCGCCGGCGAGGCCTGCTCCGCCAGCGTCGGGAACTTCGAGCCGGCCAGCAGCTCTGGCACGTCGGCCGCGGCGGCACCGGTCAGCTTGACGATCTTGTCGACGTTGGCCTGGTTCGCGACGAAGGCCTTCGCATCCTTGCGGTAGGCCGCATAGGCCTCGCCGGTGATGCGCACGAACTGCGCGACGAACTCCGGGTTCTTCTGCGCGAAGTCGCGGCGCACGATCCACGCATCGAAGGTCGGCGCACCCCAGGTCGCCACCTCGGCCGAGCTGGTCAGCAGCTTGCCGTTCTCCTTGATCTTGCCGAGCGCCGGATCCCACACGTAGGCCGCGTCGATGTCGCCGCGCTGCCAGGCCGCGGTGATCTCGGTCGGGCGCAGGTTGATGATGCTGACTTTCTTCGCATCGATGCCCCAGTGCTTCAGCGCGGCCAGCAGGCTGTAGTGCGTGGTCGACACGAAGGGCACGGCGATCTTCTTGCCGACCAGGTCGGCCGGCTTCGCGATGCCCGAGCCGTTGCGCACCACCAGCGCCTCGGCGCTGCCGATCTCGGCGGCCACCAGGATGGTCTCGATCGGCAGCTCCCGGCTGGCCGCGGCGGCCAGCGGGCTGGAGCCGACGTAGCCGATCTGGATGTCACCGGAGGCGACCGCGGTGATCACCTCGGCGCCGCTCTCGAACTTGCGCCATTCGATGGCCTGGCCGGTGGCTTTCTCATACAGGCCGTCGGCCTGCGCGACCTTGGCCGGTTCGACGACGGTCTGGTAGGCGATGCGAGCCTGCGCGAAGGCCGAGCCCGCGGTGGCGAACAGGCCGAGCGCGATGGCCAGGGCCTGGGTGATCGACGCACGACGGGAAGCGCGACGGGTGCTTGTCATGGTTCTCCTCCTCGGTGACTGCAAGGCCTGCACGGTACGGCGCGACCCGCGCCGGACGAACGAAGCTTTTCGGATGTGCTCATGCGGCGCGCGACGCGGCCAGATATCGAAGCGCGCTTTTCTTCGTTCGCCGCCGCAATTGGTGGCGATAGCCTTCATCGACCCTGATCCATGAAGGAGACGCCGATGTCCGCAGTGCTTGCTGAATTCCCACGCGCCACCGTTCTCGAAGAAGCCCGCCAGCGCGCCCGCGACGGCAAGCTGCCGTTCGCCGGCAGCCTGTCGCCGACCGATGCCTGGGCGCTGACGCGCAGCGGCCAGGCCGTGCTGGTCGACGTGCGCACCGCCGAGGAGCGCAAGTTCGTCGGCCACGTCGCCGAGAGCGTGCACGTGCCCTGGGCCACCGGCACCAGCCTGACGCGCAACCCGCGCTTCGTGCGCGAGCTCGAGGCCAAGGTCGCCAAGCCCGCCGTCGTGCTGCTGCTGTGCCGCAGCGGCAAGCGCTCGGCGGCGGCGGCCGAGGCGGCCACCAAGGCCGGCTTCGCGCAGGCCTTCAACGTCAGCGAAGGCTTCGAAGGCGAGCTGAACGCGCAGGGCCAGCGCGGCCACGACGACGGCTGGCGCTTCCACGGCCTGCCGTGGATCCAGGATTAGTCATGTCGGCATCCGCCTTCGACGTGGCCGACGTCGTCGCCGGCCTGCGCGCCGCGCGCACCCGCTGGCGCGAGTCGCAGCAACGCCAGCGCGAGCCCGGTGGGCGCGAGCTGCCGTCGCGCGAAGCGCTGCAGGGCATCGTCGAATCGCTGCGCGGCGTGCTGTTCCCGATGCGCCTCGGCCCGCCCGACCTGCGCCAGGACAGCGAGGATTGGTACATCGGCCACACGCTCGACACGCTGCTGCATGCGCTGTGCGCGCAGGTGCGGCTCGAGCTGCGCCACGCCGGCCGGCACGAGGTCGATGCCGACGACCTGGTGCGCCGCTTCGCCGCGTCGCTGCCCGCGATCCGCGGCCTGCTCGACAGCGACGTGCTGGCCGCCTTCCACGGCGACCCGGCCGCTCGCAGCGTCGACGAGGTGCTGCTGTGCTACCCCGGCATCGACGCGATGGTGCACCACCGCGTCGCGCACCGGCTGTACGAGCTGGGCGTGCCGCTGCTGGCGCGCATCGTCGCCGAGCTGGCGCACGGCCGCACCGGGATCGACATCCACCCCGGCGCGACCATCGGTGCCGGCTTCTTCATCGACCACGGCACCGGCGTCGTGATCGGCGAGACCGCGGTGATCGGCGAGCGGGTGCGCGTCTACCAGGCGGTCACGTTGGGCGCGAAGCGCTTCCCGACCGACGACGACGGCAAGATCCGCAAGGGCCTCGCGCGCCACCCGCAGGTGGAGGACGACGTGGTCATCTACGCCGGTGCGACGCTGCTCGGGCGCATCGTGATCGGCCGCGGCTCCACCATCGGCGGCAATGTCTGGGTGACCGATGACGTGCCGCCCGGCAGCCAGGTGACACAGGCGACCACAAGACAGGACCGCCGGCCATGAGCACCACACTGCGCCAACGCTTCGGCCAAGTGGTGCGCGTGACCCGCGAAGACCGCGGCTGGTCGCAGGAGCAGCTCGCCGGCCGCGCCGACCTGAACCGCTCCTACCTCGGCGAGATCGAGCGCGGCACCGTGATGCCGTCGATCGAGACCGCCGCCAAGCTCGCCGCGGCGCTGGGCGTCAGCCTGTCGTCGCTGATCGCGCGCTTCGAACTGGGGACGCCCGCCTGATGACATGACACAGGAGTCACCCTTTGATGGCGATAGCCGGTTGATCGGCGCGCCAGCGCTGGCGACACTCGCGCCGCTTATCTGATCCCCGCATAACTTCATTCGTTTTTCGTTTCAGGAGTTCCTCCATGGCTGACACCCAGCAACCGCTGGCCCTTGGCGACAACGCCGCCCGGCAACTTGCCAACGCGACCAAGACCGCCCCGACGCTCGCGACGCTGACGCCGCGCTGGCTGACGCACCTGTTGCAGTGGGTGCCGGTCGAGGCCGGCATCTACCGCCTGAACACGGTCAAGAACCCGCAGGACGTGCTGGTGGCCTGCTCGTCGCAGCGCGACGAGGGCGAGCTGCCCAGCACCTACGTCGACTACGACGAGCAGCCGCGCGAGTACTTCCTGAACGCGGTCAGCACCGTGCTGGACGTGCACACCCGCATCTCCGACCTCTACAGCAGCCCGCACGACCAGATCAAGGAGCAGCTGCGCCTGACGATCGAGACCATCAAGGAGCGGCAGGAGAGCGAGCTGATCAACAACCCGGACTACGGGCTGCTGGCGAGCGTCGCCGACGAACAGCGCGTGTTCCCGCTGACCGGCGCGCCGACGCCCGACGACCTGGACGAGCTGCTGAGCAAGGTCTGGAAGGAGCCGGCCTTCTTCCTGACGCACCCGCTCGCGATCGCTGCGTTCGGCCGCGAGTGCACCCGCCGCGGCGTGCCGCCGCCGACCGTCAGCCTGTTCGGCTCGCAGTTCATCACCTGGCGCGGCATCCCGCTGATCCCGTCCGACAAGGTGCCGGTGGCCGATGGCAAGAGCAAGATCCTGCTGCTGCGCGTCGGCGAGAAGCGCCAGGGCGTCGTCGGCCTGTACCAGCCGGGCCTCGCCGGCGAGCAGAGCCCGGGGCTGTCGGTGCGCTTCATGGGCATCAACCGCAACGCGATCTCGTCGTACCTGATCTCGCTGTACTGCTCGCTCGCGGTGCAGGTGCCTGACGCGCTGGCCGTGCTCGAGGACGTCGAGATCGGCAAGTTCCACGAGTATCCCGACACCTACAAGTGATCAGCAGATGAGCACGATTGACGCGTTCGACCCGGCTGCGATCGCGAAGCTGGCGGGGGAACTCTTCGCGAACTGGCCCGGCGCGGCGCCTTCGTCGGTTCCGTCATCGGTGCCCTCGGCGCCGGCCAACGCGCATCCGGCCGGCTTCACGCCGCCGCCGGGCAGCACCGGCCCGGCCACGCCGAACGTGCAGCCGCTGACGGCGGCCGTGCCCGGCAGCAACCTGCTGCCGAGTTCGCCGCAGCACCCGGCGGCGCTGGCTGCGCAGCTGCCGTCCTCGCTGCCGCATGCGCCGGCCGGCAACGGCGTGCCCGACCTGGGCTACACCGCGGCGCCGGCCTGGGACGGCCGCTTCGGCAGCTCGGCCGCCGGGGTCGCTCCAGCCTCGCCGTCGTTCTACTTCCTCGAGTCGCCGCGCCACCCGGGCCAGCGCGCGCTGGGCGAACCATCGCATGCCGCGCCGGTGAAGCCGGCCTTCGACGTCCACGCGGTGCGGCGCGACTTCCCGATCCTGCAGGAGCGCGTCAACGGCCGGCCGCTGGTCTGGTTCGACAACGCCGCGACCACGCAGAAGCCGCAGGCGGTGATCGACCGCATCAGCCACTTCTACGAGCACGAGAACTCGAACATCCACCGCGCGGCGCACGAGTTGGCCGCGCGCGCGACCGATGCGTACGAAGGCGCGCGCAAGACGGTGCAGCGCTTCCTCGGCGCGGCCTCGGTCGACGAGATCGTGTTCGTGCGCGGCACCACCGAGGCGATCAACCTGGTGGCCAAGAGCTGGGGCGCGAAGCACATCGGCGCCGGCGACGAGATCATCGTCTCGCACCTGGAGCACCACGCGAACATCGTGCCGTGGCAGCAGCTCGCGGGCGAGAAGGGTGCGGTGCTGCGCGTGATCCCGGTCGACGACCGCGGGCAACTGCGGCTCGATGAATACCGCAAGCTGCTCGGGCCGAAAACGAAGCTGGTGGCGGTGACGCAGGTGTCGAACGCGCTCGGCACGGTGGTGCCGGTGCAGGAGATCGTGGCGCTCGCCCATGCGGCCGGCGCGAAGGCGCTGGTCGACGGCGCGCAGTCGGTGTCGCACATGCGGGTCGACGTGCGCGCGATCGATGCCGACTTCTTCGTGTTCTCCGGCCACAAGCTGTTCGGCCCGACCGGCATCGGCGTGCTGTACGGCAAGCAGGCGATCCTGGAAGACATGCCGCCGTGGCAGGGCGGCGGCAACATGATCGCCGACGTGACCTTCGAGAAGACCGTGTACCACGGCGTGCCGACGCGCTTCGAGGCCGGCACCGGCAACATCGCCGACGCGGTCGGGCTGGGGGCTGCGATCGACTACGTGCAACGGCTCGGGCTCGACGCGATCGCGCAGTACGAGCACGCGCTGCTCGGCTACGCGACGCACGCACTGCAGCCGATCCCCGGCGTGCGGCTGGTCGGCACGGCCGAGGACAAGGCGAGCGTGCTGTCGTTCGTGCTCGACGGGTATTCGACGGAGCAGGTCGGGCAGGCGCTGAACCGCGAGGGCATCGCGGTGCGCACCGGGCACCATTGCGCGCAGCCGATCCTGCGCCGCTTCGGGCTCGAGGCGACGGTGCGGCCGTCGCTGGCGTTCTACAACACCTGCGAGGAAGTGGACAGGTTCATCGCGGTGATCCGACAGCTCGCCAACAAGCGCTGACCCGTAGCCCGGATGCCAATCCGGGTTCTCCTCGACGGGATGCATCCCGGATTAGCATCCGGGCTACGGGCGCGTGCTCACGAGGCGCGCGGCTTCGCACATTCTGGAGACAAACATGAACGCGACCACCCATCCCGCCGTGCTCGACCTGATCGGCAACACGCCGCTCGTGCGCGTGACGCGCCTCGACACCGGCCCCTGCACGCTGCTGCTGAAGCTCGAATCGCAGAACCCCGGCGGCTCGATCAAGGACCGCATCGGCGTTTCGATGATCGAGGCCGCCGAGCGCGACGGCCTGCTGCAGCCCGGCGGCACCGTCGTCGAGGCGACCGCCGGCAACACCGGCCTGGGCCTGGCCCTCGTCGCACGCGCGAAGGGCTACCGCGTGGTGCTGGTCGTGCCCGACAAGATGTCGACCGAGAAGGTGCTGCACCTGAAGGCGCTCGGCGCCGAGGTGCACACGACGCGCTCTGACGTCGGCAAGGGCCACCCGGCCTACTACCAGGACTACGCGGCGCGCCTCGCGAAGGAGCTGCCCGGCTCGTTCTTCGCCGACCAGTTCAACAACCCGAACAACCCGCTCGCGCACGAGCGCGGCACCGGCCCGGAGCTCTGGGAGCAGAGCGGCCACGACCTCGACGCGATCGTCGTCGGCGTCGGTTCGTCGGGCACGCTGACCGGCCTGACGCGCTACTTCCGCGGCGTGCAGCCGAAGCTCGAGTTCGTGCTGGCCGACCCGGTGGGCTCGATCCTCGCCGACCAGGTGCTGACCGGCACGCACGGCGCGGCCGGCTCCTGGGCGGTCGAAGGGATCGGCGAAGACTTCATCCCGCCGATCGCCGACCTGTCCGGCATCAAGCATGCGTATTCCATCTCCGACGAAGAAAGCTTCGCGACCTCGCGCGAGCTGCTGCGCGCCGAGGGCCTGATGGGCGGCTCGTCGACCGGCACGCTGCTGGCCACCGCGCTGCGCTTCTGCCGCGCGCAGACCAAGCCGCTGCGCGTCGCCACCTTCGTGTGCGACACCGGCACGCGCTACCTGTCGAAGGTCTACAACGACAGCTGGATGATCGACGAGGGCCTGCTCGCCCGCACGCAGTACGGCGACCTGCGCGACATCGTCGCGCGCCGGCCCGATGAAGGCGGCGTCGTCAGCGTGACGCCCGACGACACGCTGCTGACCGCGTTCCAGCGCATGCGGCTGGCCGACGTCTCGCAGCTGCCGGTGCTCGACGGCGCGCGGCTGGCCGGCGTGATCGACGAATCCGACGTGCTGATGCAGCTGCAGGGCGACCCGGCGCACTACGTCAACACCGTCAGCTCGGCGATGAGCACCGCGCTGGAGACGCTGCGGCCGGGCTCGAGCATCGCCGCGCTGCGCCAGGTGCTGGACCGCGGCCTGGTCGCGATCGTCGCCGACGGCGATACATTCCACGGCCTGATCACCCGCTTCGATCTTCTGAACCACCTCCGCAAGGCACGCCGATGAGCTCCAAGGACACCCACCAGTTCGCGACCCGCGCGATCCACGCCGGCCAGTCGCCCGACCCGACGACCGGCGCGATCATGCCGCCGATCTACGCCACCTCGACCTACGTGCAGCAGAGCCCCGGCGTGCACAAGGGGCTGGACTACGGCCGCTCGCACAACCCGACGCGCTGGGCGCTGGAGCGCTGCGTCGCCGACCTCGAAGGCGGCACGCGCGCGTTCGCGTTCGCGTCCGGGCTGGCTGCCATCTCGACCACGCTCGAGCTGCTGGACGCCGGCGCGCACATCATCGCGAGCGACGACCTGTACGGCGGCACCTTCCGGCTGTTCGACAAGGTGCGCACGCGCAGCGCGGGCCACCAGTTCAGCTTCGTCGACCTGTCGGACCCGCAGGCGCTGCGCGCCGCGATCCGCCCCGAGACGAAGATGGTCTGGGTCGAGACGCCGAGCAACCCGATGCTGAAGCTGACCGACCTGGAGGTCATCGCCCGCATCGCGCGCGAGCACGGCCTGCTGGCGGTGGCCGACAACACCTTCGCGAGCCCGTACGTGCAGCGCCCGCTGGAGCATGGCTTCGACGTGGTCGTGCATTCGAGCACCAAGTACCTCAATGGCCACTCCGACGTGATCGGCGGGATCGCGGTGGTCGGCCAGCGCGCCGAGGAAGCGGGGCAGGCCGAGCGCCTGGGCTTCCTGCAGAACGCGGTCGGCGCGATCGCCGGGCCGTTCGACAGCTTCCTGACGCTGCGCGGCGTGAAGACGCTCGCGCTGCGCATGCAGCGCCATTCCGAGAACGCCTTCGCGCTCGCGCAGTGGCTGGAGCGCCACCCGAAGGTCGCGCGCGTGCACTACCCGGGCCTCGAATCGCACCCGCAGCATGCGCTCGCGAAGCGCCAGATGAACGGGTTTGGCGGCATGGTGTCGGTGACGCTCGCGACCGACCTGGCCGGCTCGCGCCGCTTCCTCGAGGCCTGCGAGGTGTTCTCGCTGGCCGAGAGCCTGGGCGGCGTCGAGAGCCTGATCGAGCACCCGGCGCTGATGACGCACGCGACGATTCCGGCCGAGCAGCGCGCGCAACTCGGCATCGGCGATGCGCTGGTGCGGCTGAGCGTCGGCGTCGAGGACCTGGCCGACCAGCGCGCCGACCTCGAAGGTGCGCTGGCCCGGATCTGATCGCGCAGCATCTAACCGACACGCCTTTGCTTATCCGGATTCAGTCGTTCGCGGATCGGCCGGCCTTGGTTAGTCTGCGGGCCTTGATTCCAACAACATGCTGAAGAGAACCTCCATGCAAAAACGCCTGTTCCTGTCCACGCTGGTCGCCGCCGCCGCCGCGGTGTTCTCGGTCGGCGCCCATGCCGACCAGCTCGCCGACATCCAGAAGAAGGGCGAGATCGTCATCGGCGTGCTCGGCACCGACGAGCCGAACAGCTTCGTCGACCCGAAGACCCGCGACGTGGTCGGCTACGAGGTCGACATCGGCCGCGCGGTCGCTGCGAAGCTGGGCGTGAAGCCGGTGTTCAAGCAGCTCGCCGTGGCCGCGCGCATCCCCGAGCTGCAGCAAGGCCGCGTCGACCTGCTGGCCGCCTCGCTCACGCACAACAAGGAGCGCGAGGCGCTGATCGATTTCTCGCTGACCACCTTCGTGACCGGCCAGAAGGTGCTGGTGAAGAAGGACAGCGGCATCTCGCAACTGTCGCAGCTGGGCGGCAAGAAGGTGCTGACCGTCAAGGGCGGCACGCAGGAGCCGAACATCCGCAAGGCGGTACCCACTGTCGACGTCGTCACCTTCGAGACCACGCAGCAGGCCTTCCTGGCGCTGCAGCAAGGCAAGGGCATCGGCTACGTGAATGACGAGGCTTCGCTGATCGACGACTTCGGCAAGCTCGGCCCGGCCGCGAAGAACTACCTGATCATTCCGCAGAGCATCAGCACCGAGGCGCTGGCGCTGGGCATCCGCAAGGGCGAGGCCGGCGTGAAAGGCGTCGTCGACGGCGTGCTGCGCGACCTGGAGAAGTCGGGCGACGCCGACAAGCTGTTCCAGAAGTGGTACGGGCCGAACACGCGGCTGAAGTTCCAGTCGCGGGATTTCAAGTTTGTGTCGGACAAGATTGACGGCTAACGGCCTGCGCTCGAAGCGCAATCGCGCCAGCCGCCGCGAAGCCAGGCACGCGCGGGCACCGTCGTGCGTTCGATGCGCCTGGTGAAACACTCGCCGATCCCTTTCGTCTGACGCGATACTCGCGTGCCTCGCCCTCTCACGGGGGCGAGGCACTTTGCTGTTGGGCTTCCCTGTGCTTTCCTTCGATTTCTCCCTGCTGCTCTCCGGCCAGTACCACGATGCGCTGGTGGCCGGCTTCGTGCTGTCGCTGCAACTGACGGCCGTGACGCTGGTGCTGGCCGTGCCGCTGGCGACCACGGTCGCGATGCTGCGGCTGTCGCCGTCCCGGCTGCTGCGCGCGATCGGCGTCTCGTACGTCGAGGCGATCCGCAACGTGCCGCTGCTCGCGCACATGCTGTTCTGGTACTTCGGCGCGCCCGAGATGCTGCCCGAGGCGCTGAAGCAGCGGCTGTATGCCACCAACATCGAGGCGATCAGCGCGGTCGCGGCACTCACGCTCTACACCGCCGCCTACATGGCCGAGGACATCCGCAGCGGCATCCGCGCGGTGCCGCCGGGGCAGATGGAGGCGAGCCGCGCGCTCGGCCTCGGCTTCCTGCAGACGATGCAGCTCGTCATCCTGCCGCAGGCGGTGCGCATCACCGTGCCGCCGCTGATCTCGCAGACGCTGAACCTGTGGAAGAACACCAGCATCGCGACCGTGATCGGCGTGGCCGAGATGATGTACCGCGCGGCGCAGGTCGAGTCGGCCACCTTCCGCAGCGTCGAGGCCTTCGCGTTCGCGACCGCGGCCTACCTGACGATCTCGCTCACCATCACCGGCCTGGCGAGCTGGTACCAGCACCGCTACCCGGTGCGCTCGCGATGACGTCGCGTTGAGAACACGATGATCGAGCTGATCCAGACCTACTGGCTCTACTTCCTGATCGGCCAGTACCCGAACGGGCCGCTGGGCGGGCTCGCGCTGACGCTGCTGCTGGCCGCGCTCGGCCTGCTGCTGGCGTTCCCGCTCGGGCTGCTGCTGGGCCTGGCGCGCATCAGCGAGCACCGCGCGCTGCGCTGGCCGGTGACGGCGCTGGTGTTCGTGGTGCGCGGCATCCCGCTGCTGATGGTGGTGTTCTGGGCCTACTTCTTCCTGCCCAGCGTCACCGGCCACAAGACCGACCAGTTCAGCACGATGCTGATCGCGCTGGTGGTGTTCGACGGCGTCTACATCGCCGAGATCGTGCGCGCCGGCGTGCGCGGCATCCCGGACGGCCAGATGCATGCGGCGCGCTCGCTCGGCTTCGGCCGCTTCGGCGCGTTGCGCTACGTGATCCTGCCGCAGGCGCTGCGCCACATGCTGCCGTCGCTGGTGAACCAGTTCGTCTCGACGATCAAGGAGACCTCGCTCGGCTACATCATCGGGCTGACCGAGGTGGCGTTCATCACGACGCAGATCAACACGCAGGTGTTCACGAAGCCGGTGCAGGTGTACAGCACGCTGGCCCTGACCTACTTCGTGCTGTGCTTCGGGTTGTCGCGCGTCGCGTATGCGATGGAACGGCGCCTGGGCGTCCAGGCTACGAGCGACGGTAGTCGGCCGGCGCCACGCCGCACCAGCGCTTGAACTGCCGGCTGAAGTGCGCGCCGCTGGCGTAGCCAAGGCGTTCGCCGACGGCGGCGATGCTGAGCTGCGCATCCATCAGCAGCAGCTTTGCGCGGCGCAGCTTCAGCGTCGAGCGGTACTGGCGCGCCGACATGCCGTACACCTGCCGGAACAGCGCGTTGCCGTGGTCCGGCGTGTAGCCCAGGCGGCGGATCGCGGCCTCGAGCGAGGTCTCGGCGCCGCCGCGCTGCACCTCGCGCTCGATCAGCTCGGCCAGCCGGCCTGCTGTCTGCAGCGCGAGCTGCGGCACCGGCGCGGCAGCGACCTCGTCGCGCTCCAGGCCCTGCGTCAGGGCCGCGAACAGCGACATCAGTGCCGCGGCCGTCTCGAGCCGGCGTGCCAGCGCCGAGCCGGCGACGCGGCCTTCGGCCAGCGCCAGCAGGCGCTGCAGCGCGGGCCGCAGGCTGTTGGTCAGCGCACTGTCGGCTGCGAAGACGCGCGTGCCGGCGCCGCACAGCAGGCGCCGCAGTTCGAGGTCGTCGAGGTCGAAGTGCACGCAGTACAAACTCGAAGCGACCGGCGTGCTCGACGAATGCGCCTCGAAGGGCGTGATCAGCAGCAGGTCGCCGGCGTGCTGCTCCAGCGTGCGGCCGGTCAGCCGCACTTGCTGCTCGCCCGACAGCAGCAGGCAGATCTCGAAGTAGGGGTGGTCGTGCCGCGGGTACTGCCAGCGCGCGGCGACGCGGCGGGTGTGCGCGTCCGTCAGCGACACCGTGGTGCGCACGTCGGGCTGCTTCAGGTAGTCGGGAGCGCTGGGCTCGGGGCGGGCGGGGTGCATGCGCAGGGCAGGTGAGGTGTCGCGGCTTCGGGCATGCCGTTCGCGCCTTCGGACATGGTCCGGCGCGGGCCTGCCTTCCAGAATCGGCACCTTACACCCAACAAGCCGCCTTCAGCGGCAGGAGACACCGCATGCGTTCGCCAGACCCGCTGTCCGCCAACCGCTTCTTCAACACCCAACATGCGCCGGTCGGCGCCCACGCCAGCCTGACGCTCGGCTTCCCCGGTGCCCGCGGCGGCATGGACCTGGAGCTGTGCGGCGCGCCCGGCCAATCGGTGATGGTCGCGCTCGAATCGGCGCAGCAACCGGGCCTGTTCGAGACACTGCCGTTCTGCGCGCCCCCCGACGATGCGGAGCGCCAGCGTTTCGTCAGCGAGCAGGGCGATGCGCACCTCGGTGCGTCGGGCCTCGGCGCGCGGCTGTTCGCGCTGGACGAGGTGCAGCGCGAGTTCTCGCTGGCCACCGACAGCTGGCAAGCCGGCGACCTGCGCTTCACGCTGTACACGCCGGTGCGCGACCTGCCCGATCCCGATGCGAGTGAACCGCTCGACGCGATGCGCGCCTTCGTGCCCGCGGTGCGCGCCGAAATCGAGGTGGACAACCGGGCCGGCACGCGCGCGCGCCGCGTCGCGGTGGGCTTGTCGGGCATCGATCCGCTGCGCGGGCTGCGGCACCTGTCGCTCGACGAAGGTGCCGGCATCGGCGACGGCCTGGAACAGGGCTTCGCGACCGACGCGGCCGGCGCCTGGTCCGGCATCGGCTTCGACCCGCTCGCGGTGCTGGGCGACCGGCATGTGAGCAACCGCGCGTCGATGCTGGGCGGCTGGGGCCTGGTCTGCGCCGAGGTGCCGGCCGGCGAGCGGCGCACGCTGCGCTTCGCGTTCTGCTTTCACCGCGCCGGCGCCGTCACCGGCGGCATCGCGACGCGCCAGCTCTACAACCGCTGGTTCGATTCGGTCGAGTCGGTGGCGCGCTTCGCACTGTCGGATTTCGACGAGGCGGTGCAGGCCAGCCGGGCCGCCGACGCGCGGCTCGCGGCCAGCGCGTTGTCGCCAGCGCAGCGCTTCACGGTCGCGCACGCGACCCGCTCCTACCTCTACTCGACCCAGCTGCTCGAGCGCGACGGCCGCGCGCTGTGGGTCGTCAACGAGGGCGAGTACAACATGCTGAACACGCTCGACCTGGTGCCCGACCATTCGCTGTACGAAGGCCTGCACCACCCGTGGACCATCCGCAACGTGCTCGACCAGTACGCCGCCGGCTACGCCTACGACGACGAGTTGCGCTTTGCCGGCAGCGACGCGACGCACCCGGGCGGCGTCAGCTTCACGCACGACATGGGCGTCGACGGCATCTTCGCGCCGCCGGGCCGCTCGGCCTACGAGCGCGCCGGGCTGACCGGCTGCTTCTCGCAGATGACGACCGAAGAGCTGCTGAACTGGACGCTGTGCGCCGGGCTGTACGTGCACCAGGGCCGCGACCTGGCCTGGGCACGGCGCCATGCCGCGCTGCTGGAGCGCTGCCTGCAGAGCCTGGAGCGCCGCGACCACCCCGAGCCGGCGCAGCGCAACGGCGTGCCACGCGCCGACAGCAGCCGCTGCGAGGGCGGGCGCGAGATCACCACCTACGACTGCCTCGACCCGTCGCTCGGCCAGGCGGCCGGCAACACCTACATCGCCGGCAAAGCCTGGGCGGCGCACGTCATCCTGCAACAGTTGTTCGTGCAGCTGGACCGGCCGGCGCTGGCCGAGCGGGCTCACCAGCAGGCCCGGCGCGCGGCCGCCACCATCGTCGCTGCCGCCCGGCCCGACGGCCTGATCCCGGCGTTGCTGGAGGCGCCCGACGACGACGCGGTGATCCTGCCGGTGATCGAAGCGCTGGCCTACCCCTGGTTCGCCGGCTGCCGCGACGCGCTGGCGCCGGACGGCGAGTACGCGCCGTACCTCGCCGCGCTGAAGCGCCACGTCGGCGAGCACGTGCTGCGCGAAGACACCTGCCTGTTCGCCGATGGTGGCTGGCGCATCACCTCGCGCAGCGACAACACCTTCCCGGCCAAGAGCTACGTCTGCCAGTTCGTCGCCCGCGAGATCCTGCAAATGGATCTCGGCGCCGCCGGCACCCGCGCCGACGACGCCCACGCCACCTGGCAGCTGCACCCCGAACTCAGCGTCCACTGCTGGAGCGAGCAGGTGAAGAACGGCCTGGTGTTCGCGGCCAAGTACTACCCGCGCGGCGTCAGCAGCCAGATCTGGCTGACCGAGGGTCAGACCGAGGGTTAACCGGGTTCACGCCGGCCGCCTTGTTTGAAACAGAACGTAAGCAGTGCGACAGAATAAGTACCGAAGCAGACCGGTACATAACCAATCCAATACCTGTTGATCGCTTGCATTGGCGTCCGATGGGCACGGCTTGGCGGCTGGAGCCACCACCGTTACGTTTCTGAAAGCGCTCGCATCTTGTTGCAAGACACACGTCGCCGTGGGTGAAGGCGGCTTCGAAAATTCCCTCAGTGCTCCGTTGTCAACAACACTGAAAGGGACAGATCATGAAGAGCGTGGGAATGACCGTGGTGGCCGTGGCCATCGGCGGTTTGTGGTCGCAGGTGCAGGCAGCCAGCCTGCAGCCGGCGACGGCGGCGGTGGCCGCACAGGCCGTGTCGTTCGACGGGATGCTGCTGGCGCAAGCCACGACGGCCCCGGCCTGGCAAGAAGGCGTGACCTACACCGCCGGCACCATCGTCAGCTACAACGGCGCGCTGTATGTCGCGCTCGTGACCCACACCGCCTGGGCCGGCACCAACTGGAACCCGGCCGCGACRCCGACGCTGTGGTCGCCGACCGGCGGCACCGCGCCGGCCCCGGCCCCGACGCCCGCTCCTGCACCTGCCCCCGCACCCGCACCGGCCCCCGCGCCGAGCCCGTCGCCCGCCCCGGCGCCCGGCACCTGCGCGATGCCGTGGTCGGCCAGCACCGCCTACAACGGCGGCGCGGTCGTCAGCGTCAACGGCGTGAACTACAAGGCCAACTGGTGGACGCAGGGCAACAACCCGTCGACCAACAGCGGCCCGGTCGGCAGTGGCCAGCCGTGGTCGCCCACCGGCAACTGCAACGGCGCACCGTCGCCGGCACCTGCGCCGGCACCCGCACCGTCGCCTGCTCCGGCGCCCGCACCTGCCCCCGCTCCGGCCCCCGCACCCGCGGGCGACCTGCCGGCCGGCGCCCTGTCGGCGAACCAGAGCAAGCGCGTCTACGTCGGCTACTACCCGAGCTGGAGCGACAACTGGTTCGATGCCACCGGCAAGAGCGCGGCCGAGGTCTACAACGCCAGCAAGCTGGCGCGCGTGCCGGCCACCTACACGCACGTGATGGCCTCGTTCGCCGACCCGAACTTCTCGTGGGCCGGCATCGCGACGAACAGCTTCTCGGGCACCGGCATCAACTTCAACGCGACGCCGCGTGACATCAAGGCCGCGATCGACGTGCTGCACAAGCGCAACCAGAAGATCATCCTGGCGGTGGGTGGCGCGACCTACAACAACTGGGGTCCGATCGCGGCGGAAGGCGCGGCCGGCGGCGGCCCGATCATCAACGCGCTGGCCAAGATCCAGACCGAGATGGGCTTCGACGGGCTGGACGTCGACTACGAAGTCGACGGCGATGTCGACCGCTACGCCAACGCCATCAAGGCGCTGCGCAAGGCCGTCGACCTGGCAGGCGGCGGCCGCGTGCTGACGCTGGCCGGCTGGTCGAGTGGCGCGGACTGCACCTCGGGCACGACGGCCGATTCGCGCTGCGCCGGCAAGATGTCGTACTGGGGCGGCAACGCCGGCCGCGAACGCGGCGTGGTGCTGAAGTACCCGGCGACGGCGGCGATGCTCGACCTGGTCAACGTGATGAGCTACGACGCCCGCTACGAGCACTACGACGGCGTGGTCGCGTACAACCAGTACCGCAGCCTCTACCCGTCGAAGACCATCGTGTCGGTCGGCTTCGAGCCGGCGCCCGAAGGTTGGAGCGGCGGCCAGCTGGTCATCAACGACGGCGACGCGCAGTGCGACGGCTCGCGCATCCTGCAGGACCAGTACGGCGCGACGCTGAACCTGCCGTACTCGGTGCAGCGCTTCACGACGGCGGTGCTGAACAGCACGGCGTCGAACCGCAACCCGCGCGACGGCGCGATGCTGTGGGCCATCATCAAGCCGGCGTCCGGCTCGTGCGGCAGCGCCGCGTTGGCAGCGCCCGGCACGGTCGGCCAGAAGGTCGGCAACAGCTTCGGCCTGCCGGTCGACCCGCTGCTGCAGTCGGCCGACTGGAAGTAAGCAGCGCCTGCGTTA
This sequence comes from Rhizobacter sp. P5_C2, assembly GCF_054049715.1. Lineage (NCBI taxonomy): Bacteria > Pseudomonadati > Pseudomonadota > Betaproteobacteria > Burkholderiales > Sphaerotilaceae > Rhizobacter > Rhizobacter sp. P5_C2. The sequence goes on from NZ_JBFULV010000016.1 coordinate 52,496, forward strand.
GACCGAGCGCCTTCTCCCTGGAGGGAGGAGGCGCTTTTTTTCGTCCGCCAAATTCGCTATCCGCATGACCTGATCCGGTTTCATTCCTTGCGACGGCCGCACCGCGTGCCCATCATCGATGCTCACTCTCACCCCGAGGTCATTCATGAGCATCACCGCCATCAACGTGCGCAACCAGTTCCGCGGCAAGGTCAAGGAAATCATCGAAGGACCGGTCGTGTCCGAGATCGACGTCGAGACGCCGTCCGGCCTGATCGTCACGTCGGTCATCACGACGCGTTCGGTGAAGGAGCTGAAGCTCACGGTCGGCAAGGACGTGATCGCGCTGGTCAAGTCGACCGAGGTGTCGATCGCCACGCTCTGACAAGTCCCTCTGACGGAGACCCTCCCATGGCATTCCACGGCAGCCCGGTGCGTGTGCTGGTGATCCCCGGCCTGCGCGGCAGCGGCCCGGCGCACTGGCAGAGCTGGCTGCAAAGCCACTTCCGGCGTGCGGTGCGCGTCGAGCAGGACGATTGGGACACCGCCGACCTCGAGACCTGGGCGACCCGCATCGGCGAGACGCTCGCCGCCGAGCCGCTCGGCCCGTGGATCGCGGTGGCCCACAGCTTCGGCTGCCTGGCGCTGGCGCAGCACCTGCTGTCGACCTGCGGGCGCACCGCCCACGGCGTGCGCGGCGCGCTGCTGGTGGCGCCGGCCGAACCCGCGCGCTTCGGGCTCGACGACCTGCCGCTGCGCCAGCGCTTGCGCCTGCCGGCCACGCTGCTCGCGAGCGACACCGACCCGTGGATGAGCGCGCAGCGCGCAGAATCGTTCGCCCAGGCCTGGGGCAGCGGCTTCGTGAACCTGGGCGACGCCGGCCACATCAACGCCGAGGCGGGCTTCGGCCCGTTGCCGGCGGCGAAGAAGCTGACCGAGTTCCTGATCCACCGCGTCGAGCAATCACGGCGGCCCGAGCGCGCCGAGTTGCACGAGTTCTCGTTCGCCGTCTGACCCACCCATCACCAGGAGACCACCATGAGCTTGCGACTGGGCGACATCGCCCCCGACTTCGAACAGCAATCGTCCGACGGCCCGATCAGCTTCCACAAGTGGCTGGGCGACAGCTGGGGCGTGCTGTTCTCGCACCCGGCCGATTTCACGCCGGTGTGCACCACCGAGCTCGGCCTGACCGCCAAGCTGAAGGACGAGTTCACGAAGCGCAACGTGAAGGCCATCGCGCTGAGCGTCGACCCGGTCGAGTCGCACACGAAGTGGATCCACGACATCAACACGACGCAGAAGACGCTGGTCAACTTCCCGATCTTGGCCGACGCCGACCGCAAGGTGGCCGAGCTGTACGACCTGATCCACCCGAACGCGAGCACCACCGCCACGGTGCGCTCGCTGTTCGTGATCGACCCGGCCAAGAAGATCCGCCTGACGATCACCTACCCGGCCAGCACCGGCCGCAACTTCGACGAGATCCTGCGCGTGATCGATTCGCTGCAGCTGACCGATTCGCACAGCGTCGCGACGCCGGGCAACTGGAAGGACGGCGACGACGTCGTGATCGTGCCGTCGCTGCAGGATCCGGAGCTGATCAAGAAGAAGTTCCCGAAGGGCTACACGGCGGTGACGCCGTACCTGCGGCTGACGCCGCAGCCGAACAAGCCTTGAAGGGTCGGCGGCAGGGGTTTGTTGGAAGCATGACTTGCTGACAAGTCATGCGGAAACTAAACTCCGCCGATGCCGCTCACCCAGGCCGACCAGATCCTCGAACTTGCGCGCCGGCAGCACCTGCTGAGGGCGGCTGACGTTCGCGCCCGGGGCTGGTCGCCGCAGCTGCTGCTCAAGCTCCATCAAGCCGGCAAGCTGCACCGCGCCGCCCGCGGGCTCTACAGCCTGCCGGATGCGCAGCCCACCGAGCACCAGACGCTGATCGAGGTCTGCCACCGCGTACCGAAGGCGGTGGTGTGCCTGCTGTCGGCGCTGCAGTTCCACGGCATCGGCACGCAGCTTCCGCACGAGGTGTGGATCGCGCTGCCGGAAGGCACGCAGACACCGGCCATCGCCTACCCGCCGCTGCGCGTCGTGCGGCTGCGCGGCGAGGCCGGCACCGCCGGCGTCGAGACGGTGGTCGAGCAGGGTTCGCCGATCCGCGTCTACGGCGTCGCGAAGACGGTCACCGACTGCTTCAAGTTCCGCCACAAGATCGGGCTGGACGTCGCGCTCGAGGCACTGCGCGATGCCTGGCGATCGCGCCGGCTCGGCATGGACGAGGTCACCCATTTCGCACGGATCAACCGCGTCGAGACGGTGATGCGGCCCTACCTGGAAGCGCTGGTGGGATGAGCGGAACGAACGCGGCATCGGTGCTGGCCCGGCTGCTGAACCTCGCCAAGCAGTCCGGCGAGGACTACAACCTGCTGCTGAACCGCTTCGCGCTGGAGCGGCTGCTCTGCCGCATCAGCGTATCGGAGCATGCCGACCGATTCCTGCTGAAAGGGGCGCTGCTGTTCACGCTCTGGTACGACACGCCGCACCGGCCGACGCGCGACGCCGATCTCCTCGGCTTCGGGCCCGACGGCCCGGAGCACCTGACGGACACCTTCCGCAGCATCGCCGGCATCGACCTCGGCGATGGCATCACGTTCGCGCCCGACTCGGTCCGCGTGGAATCCATCCGCGAGGACACGACCTACGGCGGCTGGCGGGTGCGGCTCGAAGCCCGCATCGGCAACGCACGCTGCGCACTGCATGTCGACGTCGGGTTCGGCGATGCCGTCACGCCGGCCGCCGAGTCGGTGACCTTTCCCGTGCTGCTGGCCGACCTGGCCGCGCCCCGGCTGCAGGCCTATCCGGTCTACACCGTGATCGCGGAGAAATACCACGCGATGGTGTCGCTCGGCATCGCCAACAGCCGCATGAAAGACTTCTTCGACCTGTCCGTCATCGCCCACCGGTCGGCCCTGGACGGCGCCACGCTCGCACGGGCCATCGGCGCGACGTTCGCCCGGCGCCAGACCCCGCTGCCCGTCGAGGCCCCGCTCGCGCTGACGGCCTTCTTCGCGGACGATGAAGCCAAGCGCAGGCAGTGGGCGGCGTTCCTCGGCAAGGCGCGCTTGAGCGCGCGCCCGCTACCGCAGGTCATCGCCTTGCTTCACGACCTGCTGTGGCCGCCCACGCAAGTGGCCGCTTCGGGCAGCCGCGCCAACGCGGCATGGCGGCCCGAGCTCACTCGCTGGTCGTGATCGGGGATCCCCCGTTCTTGCCAGTCGCCGGGTTCGTGCGGCACACTCGCCCCCGACAACAAGTAGAAACACACCACGTTGGGGGGCGTGCGTCGTCGACGCGCGGCCTCGTTCCCATCTTGCGAGGCACCGATGTCCCACAGCTTGAAGGATCTGCTTGCCACCGGCGTCGACGATGACGTAGCCATCTCCGCCCCCGACCGGCCGCCCCTGCGGTACCGCGAACTGCGCCGGCTGATCGCCGAGACCCTCGCGCGGCTCAACGGCCTGGGCATCGCCCGCAACGACCGCGTGGCGATTGTGCTGAACAACGGCCCCGAGATGGCGACCTGCTTCGTCGCCTGCGCCTGCGGCGTCACCAGCGCGCCGCTGAACCCGGCCTACCGCGCCGACGAGTTCGAGTTCTACCTGTCCGACCTGAATGCGAAGGCGCTGATCGTCGAGCGCGGCAGCGTTTCGCCGGCGATCGACGTCGCCGCGAAGCTCGGCGTGCGCGTGATCGACCTGGTGGTGCACGACGGCGCCGGTGCCGGCAGCTTCGTGCTGGAGCCGCGCGACGGCAGCATCGCGGCATCGGCCGCCGAACCCACCTGGGCCGAACCCGACGACGTCTCGATGGTGCTGCACACCTCCGGCACCACCTCGCGCCCGAAGATCGTGCCGCTGTCGCAGCGCAACCTGTGCGCCTCGGCCACCAACATCCGCAGCACACTCGCGTTCACCGGCGCCGATCGCGGGCTGAACATCATGCCGCTGTTCCACATCCACGGCCTGATCGCCGGCGTGCTCGCGCCGCTGTCGGCCGGCTCGCAGGTGTTCTGCACGCCGGGCTTCAACGCGCTGAAGTTCTTCGGCTGGATGGATGAAGCCAAGCCCACCTGGTACACCGCGGTGCCGACCATGCACCAGGCCATCCTGTCGCGCGCCGGCAAGAACGCCGACGTGATCAAGCGCCACCCGCTGCGCTTCCTGCGCTCGTCGTCGTCGTCGATGCCGCCGCAGGTGATCCGCGAGCTCGAGGAGGTGTTCGGCGCGCCGCTGATCGAGGCCTACGGCATGACCGAGGCCACGCACCAGATGGCGTCGAACCCGCTGCCGCCGAAGGCGCGCAAGCCCGGCGCGGTCGGCCTCGCGGCCGGGCCGGAAGTCGCCATCATGGCCGAGGACGGCAGCCTGCTGCCGGCCGGCGGCATCGGCGAGATCGTGATCCGCGGCGCCAACGTGACGCGCGGCTACGAGAACAACCCGAAGGCCAATGCCGAGGGCTTCACCAACGGCTGGTTCCGCACCGGCGACCAGGGCACGATGGACGCCGACGGCTACCTCAGCCTGACCGGGCGGCTGAAGGAGATCATCAACCGCGGCGGCGAGAAGGTCAGCCCGCGCGAGGTCGACGAGATCCTGATGGACCACCCGGCCGTCGCGCAGGTGGTGTGCTTCGGCATGCCGCACCCGAAGCTCGGCGAAGAGGTCGCCGCCGTCGTCGTGCTGCGCGAAGGCCAGCCGGCCACCGAGCGCGAGCTGCAGGCCTTCGTCAGCACGCGGGCGGCCGACTACAAGGTGCCGAAGAAGATCCTCTTCATGGACGAGATCCCGAAGGGCGCGACCGGCAAGCTGCAGCGCATCGGCCTGGCGCAAAAGCTCGGGCTGGGCTGACACCGTTTTCTTCCCGGGCGAACCCTGCCGGTCGCCCGCGGTCGGCGTCCGTGAGGACGTTGGCGGCCGCACCCACAAGAACGACACCGATGGACCCCGGGGGCAAGCGCCCCCAGCGTGACTACCAAAAGGAGCGATCTTGAAGTACCAGCAGTTCAAGCAGTGGGCGGCGGCCGCGACGGCGCTGTGGGCGATGGGCGGGGGCGGGGCGGCACAGGCCTGGGAGCCGGCCAAGCCGGTGGAGTTCGTGGTGCCGGCCGGCACCGGCGGCGGAGCCGACCAGATGGCCCGCTTCATCCAGGGCGTGGTCGCGAAGAACAACCTGATGAAGCAGCCGATCATCGTCGTCAACAAGGCGGGCGGCGCCGGCGCCGAGGGTTTTCTCGACGTGAAGGGCGCGAAGGGCGATGCGCACAAGATCGTCATCACGCTGTCGAACCTGTTCACGACGCCGCTCGCGACCGGCGTGCCGTTCAACTGGCGCGACCTGACGCCGGTGGCGATGCTCGCGCAGGACGAGTTCGTGCTGTGGGTCAATGCCGAGTCGCCGTACAAGACCGCGAAGGACTACATCGACGCGATCAAGGCGCAGCCGGCCAACAGCTTCAAGATGGGCGGCACCGGCTCGAAGCAGGAAGACCAGATCATCACCGCGATGCTCGAGAAGGCGGTCGGCAAGAGGCTCACCTACATCCCGTACAAGGGCGGCGGCGACGTCGCGGTGCAGCTGGTGGGCAAGCACGTCGACTCGACGGTCAACAACCCGATCGAGGCCGAATCGCACTGGCGTGCCGGCAAGCTGCGCGCGCTGTGCGTGATGGACAAGGACAAGCTGCCGTACACCGCGAAGCTGACGCCGACGCAGAGCTGGAGCGACATTCCCACCTGTGCCTCGGCCGGCGTGCCGGTCGACTACCTGATGCTGCGCGGCATCTTCATGCCGCCGGGCGCGACGCCGGAGCAGGTGGCGTTCTACGTCGAGCTGTTCAAGAAGGTGCGCGCGCTGCCGGAGTGGAAGGACTTCATGGACAAGGGTGCGTTCAAGCAGACTTTCATGAGCGGGCCGGAGTTCGTCGACTGGCTCGGCAAGAACGAGCAGATGCACCGCGAGCTGATGAAGCAGGCAGGATTCCTCGCGCAATAGGCCCACCGGATCCAACCAAAGAGGTGATGCATGAGCGAACCTGAACCCGCACCGGTCGGCAAGCGCGGCCCCGAGATCGGCATGGCCGGCGTGCTGGCCGCGATCGCGCTGATCGTCATCGGCGACAGCCTGCGCGTGGGCATCGGCTGGGCCGACGACGGCCCGCGCGCCGGCTACTTTCCGTTCTACATCGGGTTGCTGCTGCTGGCGGCCGCCGGGAGCATCCTGTTCGGCGAGTTCCGCCGCCGCAAGCAGCCCGACCCGGTGTTCGCCGAGCGGGCGCAGCTGCGCATGGTGGTCGCGGTGCTGCTGCCGATGGTGGTCTACGTCGCGCTGATCTGGGGGCTCGGCATCTACCTCGCGTCGGCATTGCTGATCGGCTACTTCATGCGCCGGCATGGGCACTACCGCTGGCCGATGACCGCGGCGGTGTCGGTCGGCGTGCCGCTGCTGCTGTTCGCGGTGTTCGAGAAATGGTTCCTGGTGCCGCTGCCGAAGGGGCCGATCGAGCACCTGTTGGGGTTGTAGACGACGCGCTCCCGGATGGTCATCCGGGCTACGAAAACGGCGGACTCCAGGGAGTGGCGCATGGAAGAAATCACCAACCTGATGCACGGCTTCGGCGTGGCCCTCACGCTGCCCAACCTCGGCTTCATGCTGATCGGGCTGACGCTGGGCGTGCTGATCGGCGTGCTGCCGGGGCTGGGCGGGGCCAACGGCGTCGCGATCCTGCTGCCGCTGACCTTCTCGATGAACCCCACGTCGGCCATCATCATGCTGTCGTGCATTTACTGGGGCGCGCTGTTCGGCGGGGCGATCACGTCGATCCTGTTCAACATCCCCGGCGAGCCGTGGTCGGTGGCCACCACCTTCGACGGCTACCCGATGGCCCAGCAGGGCCGCGCGGCGCAGGCGCTGACGGCGGCATTCACCTCGTCGTTCGTCGGCGCGCTGTTCGCGGTGCTGCTGATCACCTTCCTCGCGCCGCTGCTCGCGAAGTTCGCGCTGAAGTTCGGGCCGCCGGAGTTCTTCGCGGTGCAGCTGCTCACCTTCTGCAGCTTCGTCGGCACCAGCAAGGAGCCGCCGGCCAAGACGATCGCGTCGATGATGCTCGGCTTCGCGCTCGCCGCGGTCGGCATGGACAGCGTGACCGGCCAGCTGCGCATGACCTTCGGCGTGCCCGAGCTGCTGAAGGGCTTCGACTTCCTGATCGCGGTGATCGGCCTGTTCGGCATCGGCGAGATCCTGCTGACGATGGAGGAGGGCCTGGCCTTCAAGGGCAAGAGCGCGAAGATCAACTTCAAGGTGGTGTGGCAGACCTGGGGCGAGCTCGCGCGGCACTGGAAGACCTTCCTGCGCTCGACCGCCATCGGCTGCTGGATGGGCATCACGCCGGGCGGCGCGACGCCGGCCTCGTTCATGAGCTACGGCATGGCGCGGCGCATGTCCGACGACCCGCAGAGCTTCGGCAAGGGGCAGATCCAGGGCGTGATCGCGCCCGAGACCGCGGCGCATGCGGCCGGCACCTCGGCGCTGCTGCCGATGCTGACGCTGGGCATCCCCGGCTCGCCGACCGCGGCGGTGCTGCTCGGCGGCCTGCTGATCTGGGGGCTGCAGCCGGGGCCGATGCTGTTCATCGAGCAGAAGGATTTCGTCTGGGGGCTGATCGCGTCGATGTACCTCGGCAACCTGGTCGGGCTGATCGTGGTGCTGACGACGGTGCCGTGGTGGGCGGCGATCCTGCGCATCCCGTTCTCGGTGATCGCGCCGGTGATCATCGTGATCTGCGCGATCGGCGCGTACACGGTGCACAGCTCGATGTTCGACGTGGTGATGATGCTGGTGTTCGGCGTCGTCGGCTACGTCTTCAAGAAGCTGCGCTACCCGCTCGCGCCGATGGTGCTGGCGCTGGTGCTGGGCGACATGGCCGAGGCGAGCTTCCGGCAGTCGATGCTCGCGTCCCAGGGCAAACTCTCGATCTTCTGGTCGAACCCGCTGGTGGGCGGCATCACGGCGCTGGCGCTGGTGATCCTGCTGTGGCCGGCGGTGCAGCGGGCCCGTGCCTGGGCACACGCCCGCGGGACCGCACCGGTCGGAGAACATCCTTGAAGGAGATGCCTTGAAATTCGCGATCGTCGGCGCCGGCGCCATCGGCGGCTACCTGGGGGCCCGGCTGGCACTGGCCGGCGAAGAGGTCACCTTCATCGCCCGCAACCGCAACCTGGCGGCCATCAACGCGAACGGCTTCAAGCTGATCGAGGAAGACGGCCGCGAGCAGGTCGCGCGCAACCTGCTCGCGGTGCAGCGCATGGCCGAGGCCGGCCCGCAGGACGTGGTGCTGCTGACGCTGAAGGCGCACCAGGTGAAAGACGTGCTGCCCGAGCTGCGCGAGCTGTTCGGCCCGCACACGCTGGTCGTCACGATGATCAACGGGCTGCCGTGGTGGTACTTTCACAAGCTGGCCGGGCCGTACGAAGGGCGCTCGCTCGAGAGCGTCGACCCGGGCGGCGCGATCGGCGCGCACATCGAGCCCGAGCGCGTGATCGGCGGCATCGTCTACCCGGCCTCGGAACTGGTCGAGCCGGGCGTGGTGCGGGTGGTCGAGGGCAACCGCTTCACGCTCGGCGAGCTCGACGGTTCTCGCAGCGAGCGCATCGAGGCACTGTCGCAGGCGATGATGCGCGCCGGCTTCAAGTCGCCGGTGTCGAAGGACATCCGCGCCGAGATCTGGGTCAAGCTGTGGGGCAACCTGAGCTTCAACCCGATCAGCGCGCTGACGCACGCGACGCTGCAGGACATCTGCCGCTTCCCGGCGACCCGGCAGCTCGCCGCGCGGATGATGACCGAGGCACAGGCGATCGGCGAGAAGCTCGGCGTGGAGTTCAAGATCTCGCTGGACAAGCGCATCGCCGGCGCCGAGGCGGTGGGCGCGCACAAGACCTCGATGCTGCAGGACGTGGAGCACGGCCGCGCGCTGGAGCTGCAGGCGCTGGTGGGCTCGGTGGTCGAGCTGGCGCAGATCACGCAGACGCCGGCGCCGAACATCGAGGCGGTGTACGCGGTGGCAGGGCTGCTGGCGCAGACGCTGGCGCAGCAGGCGGGCAAACTCGCGGTTTCGCCCGCTTGAGTCACCGCTGCGGACCACAAGGAGAAATCATGAAGTCGTCATTCGCCCTGCCGCTGCTGCTGCTGGGCCTGTCCGCATCGGCCGGCGCCCAATCGCTGCGCTGCAGTTCCAACACCATCGGCATCGGCGAGCCGCGCTCCGGCGTGCTGCAGAAATGCGGTGAGCCCATCGCCCGGGACTCGTTCTGCAAGCCGGTCGATCCGCAGGCCATCGCCGCCGGCGCGTCCGGCACCGCCGTCGTGCTGCCGTGCGAGAAGGTCGACGAGTGGACCTACAACCCCGGCTACGGGCAGTTCATCACGACGCTGCGGCTGCAGGCCGGCAAGGTCACCGCGGTGACCTACGGCGACCGGGTCAAGTAGGCGCGGCCCGCGCGAGGCATGGACTTCGCCGTCTTCTTCCGCAACATGAACCTCGGGCGGACGAACTGCCCGACGAAGCTGCAGCTGGAGGCCGCCTTCCTGGACGCGGGTGCCGGGTCCGCTGCCTCGCTGCTGACCAACGGCACGCTGGTCTATGCGGCTTCGTCGCTCGACGAAGCCAAGCAGGTGTTCGATCGGGCGCATGCGTTGCTCAACGCCCGGTGCGGCCTGAAGGAGCCGGCCTTCGTGCGCACCGTCGACTACCTGGCCGCACTGGTCGACACCGACCCATTCGCCGGCATCGACCGCGCGAGCGTCTACGAGTTCTGCGTGTCCTTCCTGCACTCGCCCGACGTGGTGCCGCCGATGCTGCCGCTCGCGTCCGCGCGCGGAGATGTCGAGCTGATCGCGGTGACGCCCGCCGAGGTGCTGAGCCTCAGCCGCAAACTCGGTGCCTCGCCGGGCAGCCCGAACGCCTTTCTCGAGAAGCGCCTGGGCTCGCCGTTGACGACGCGCGCCTGGAACACCCTCGTGCGGCTGGTGCGCAAGCACCGCGCCGTGTCCGCTGCCTGACCTGGGCCCTGCGATGAAACCCGACTTCACGATCCGCCCCGTCGCGCGCGACGACTTCGCCGCCTGGAAGCCGCTCTGGGACGGCTACAACGCGTTCTACGGCCGCGAGGGCGCCACCGCGCTGCCCGACGAGATCACGCAGGCCACCTGGTCGCGCTTCTTCGATGCCTACGAGCCGGTGCACGCGCTGGTGGCCGTGCGCGGCAGCGAGCTGCTGGGCCTGACGCACTACCTGTTCCACCGCAGCACGACGCTGCTCGGGCCGACCTGCTACCTGCAGGACCTGTTCACGACCACCGCCTCACGCGGGCGCGGCGTCGGCCGAGCGCTGATCGAGGGCGTCTACGAGCGTGCCGCCGCAGGTGGGTCCAGCCGCGTCTACTGGATGACGCACGAGACCAACGCGACCGCAAGGACGCTGTACGACGGGGTCGCGACGAACACCGGCTTCCTCATCTACCGCAAGATGCTCTGAACAGCCGATGCCGACGCCCTACGCGCTGACACTCACCGAGTCCGACGACGAGGCACTGCGCGAGGCGATCCTCGCGCCGCTGGTCGAGTACAACCTGTCGCAGGCCGGTGCCAGCGGCAAGCGGCCGCTCGCGGTGCTGGTGCACGACAACCAGGGCCAGGTCGCCGGCGGCGCCTGGGGCTACACCAGCTTCCAGTGGCTGTACATCCAGCTGCTCGTGGTGCCGGCCGATGCGCGCGGCCAGGGCCTGGGGACGCAGATCATGCAGCGCGCCGAGCGCGAGGCGATCGAGCGCGGCTGCGTCGGCGCCTGGCTCGACACCTTCGAGTTCCAGGCCCGCGGCTTCTACGAGAAGCTCGGCTACGCCTGCTTCGGCCAGATCGACGACTACCCGCCGGGCTTCGCGCGCTACTTCATGAAGAAGGCGCTTCAGCCCCTGCCGTCGACTCAGCCGGCCCCGTAGACGTTGGCCAGCGTGCCAATGCCGTCGATCGTCACCTCGACCGCCGTGCCCGGTTTCATCGGCAGCACGCCGAGCGAGGTGCCGCATAGGATCACGTCGCCCGGCTCCAGCGTCATGTCGTGCGACAGGCGAGACACCAGCTCGGCCGGCGTGAAGAACATGTCGGCCAGCGCGTAGTTCTGGCGCTCGCGGCCGCCGACCGTCGTGCGCAGCATCGCGGCGGCCGGCTCGAAGTCGGTCTCGATCATCGGGCCGAACACGCCGAATCCGTCGAAGCTTTTTGCGCGCGCCCACTGCGCGAAGCTCGGGTCGCGCGCGATCAGCTCCATCGCGGTCACGTCGTTGGCGCAGCTGTAGCCGAAGATGTGCGACGGGGCTTGGTCGACCGGCACGGCCTTCGCGCGGCGGCCGATCACGACCGCCAGCTCGCCCTCGTAGGCCACGCGGCCGACCTCCGGGTTCGGCACCGGAATCGCCTGGCCGTGCGCCGCGAAACTGCTCGGCGCCTTCAGGAAGTACAGCGGCTCGGCCGGCCGCGACCAGCCGTTCTTCTCGGCCGCCGCGGCGAAGTTGTTCCACAGCGCGACCATCTTCGACGGCCGGCACGGCGTCAGCCACTCGAGGCCGGCCAGCGGCAACCGCTCGCCGGTCGGGGTAGGGGAATCGAACAAGTCGCCGCTGTGGACGACCACCTCGTCGCCCTGCAGCAGCCCGAAGACTTCACGCTCGGCGTGCACCCCCCGCAGCCATTTCATGCGCCGTCGACGCAGGCTGCGGCGAGCAGCTCGCGGATGAAGCGCGACTTGCCTTCGGTGTAGGCCTCGCGGTCGTCGCGGTAGCGCGCGGCGAGGGCACGCTTCACCTCCACGTACTGCGCCGCCAGCTCGGGATGGGCGCGCAGCTGGTCGCGGAACCGCAGTTCGGCCTGCGCATCGGCCGGCACCCGCACGTGCACATGGTGGGTGCGGCCGCTGCCGTAGGGCGGCATGCCCTTCACGAAGAACATGCGGTCGCGCCGCGGGTTGTCGGGCCAGAACGCGTAACCCAGGCCTTCGAGCGGCTCGATGAACGACGGCCACTGCACCGTCACCGGGGCGATCAGCAGGATGTCGATGATCGGCTTGGCCGGCAGGCCCGGCACCGCGGTGCTGCCGATGTGCACGATGCTGGCTTCGATGTCCGGCCCCAATGCGGCGCGGATCGCCTGCTGCTCGGCCTTGAACAGCGCAGGCCAGCGGGCATCGTAGGGAACGAGTTCGACGGTGTCGGCGGTGGTATCGGGCATGGCGGGCCTCCAACGGACGCGCCCGCACAGTATCACTGTGCGGCCCCGAAGTCAGCCCCCCGACCCTCCGCGCCGCTTCAGAACGCCGGCACCATCGATCCGCTGAAGGTCGACTCGACCAGCTGCTTCACCTCGGGCGACTGGAAGGCCTTCACCAGCTTCGCGACCCAGGGCTTGTCCTTGTCTTCGGTGCGCACCGCCAGCAGGTTGGCGTACGGGTTCTTCGGGTCCTCGATCGCGATCGCGTCGCGCGTGGGCACCAGCTTGGCCTGCACCGCGTAGTTGGTGTTGATCGCGCTCGCGTCCAGGTCGTCGAGCGAGCGCGGCAGCTGCGCCGCCTCGATCTGCACGATCTGGAGCTTCTTCGGGTTCTCGACCACGTCCTGCACCGTCGCGCTGATGCCGGCGCTCGGCTTCAGCTTGATCACGCCGTACTTCTGCAGCAGCGCGAGCGCGCGGCCGCTGTTCGACGGGTCGTTCTGGATGCCGACCTTCGCACCCGGCGGCAGGTCGGCCAGCGACTTGTACTTCTTCGAATAGAAGCCCATCGGGAAGGTCACGGTGTTGCCGACGGCGCTGATCTTGTAGCCGCGCGCCTCGATCTGCGACTGCAGGAACGGCAGGTGCTGGTAGCTGTTGGCCTGCACGTCGCCGGCGTCGAGCGCGGCATTCGGCTGGATGTAGTCGTTGAACTCGACGATCTGCAGCTTCAGCCCGTCGCGCTCGGCGACCTTCTTCGCCACCTCGGCGATCTGCGCGTGCGGGCCGGCGGTGACGGCGATCTTGATCGTCTCCTGCGCGGCGGCGTGGCCGGCGGCGGCAAGGAGGAGGGTGGACAACAGCAGGGTACGGCGATGGAGGCGCATGGTCGTTCAGGTTGGAATTCGAGTTGAAAGAAGGAGGAAATCAGGCGCCGGGCTCGAACCCGTCGCGCCACACCAGCAGCCGGCGCTCCAGCGCGCGCATCGCGCCATCGCTCAGCTTGCCCAGCAGCGCCAGCAGCGCGATCGCGGCGAGCACGATGTCGGCACGGCCGGTCTCGCGGCCATCGGTCAACAGGTAGCCCAGGCCATTGCTCGCGGCGATCAGCTCGGCGGCCACCATGAACATCCACGCGAGGCCGAGGCCGTTGCGCAGACCGGTCAGCACCGACGGCAGCGCGGCCGGCAGCAGCACGCGCCGCACCAGCGTCAAGCGCGAGAAGCCGAACAGCCTGCCCACCTCGACCAACTTGCGGTCGACGCCCCGGAAGCCCGAGGCCACGCCGAGGTAAACCGGGAAGAACGCGCCGATCGCGATCAGCACGATCTTCGGCGTCTCGGCTATGCCCAGCCACAGCAGCAGCAGCGGCACCCAGGCGAGCGACGGGATCGCGCGCAAGCCTTGCACGCTCGGATCGAGCCAGTCCGACACGCGCTGCGACAGGCCCACCGCCGAGCCGGCCGCAAGCGCGAGCCCGCTGCCGAGCGCGAAACCCGCGGCGACGCGGCCGGTGCTGGCCAGCACATGCAGCCCGAGGGTCTGCCCGCCCAGGCCGATCAGCGTGCGCAGCACCTCGCTGGGCGGCGGCAGCGCGCGGCTGCCGGACCAGCCGAGCGCGGCCGCGAGTTCGATCGCGCCGAGCACCACGGCCGGCAGCACGAGGCCGACCGGCAGGCGCCAGCGGCGTCGGCGACGCGAGCCCTGCACCGTGGACGGTGCCGGCGCAGCCGCCAGCGACAGCTCAGGCGGCACGCTGGATCACGCCGGTCGCGAAGCGGGTGTCGACCAGCTCGACGATCGTGCGATTCAGGTCGGTCCCCGGCTTGACCAGTTGCTCGTCGAGCAGGATCGGCGCCGCCGCCTGCAGGGCCTTCACATGCTCGGCCGACGGCTGCGGGTTGCTCAGGTCGGTGCGCAGCTTGATCTGCAGCAGCGCGACCTGCAGGCTGACCTTGGCCTCGTCGGACAGGATCTTCGCGGCCTCGCTCTGGTTCGCGAGGATCCACAGCCGCGCGCGCTCGTACGCCGCGATCACGCGCTTCACGTCGTTCGGGCGCTGCGCGAGCACGTCCTCGCGCACGTTCAGGAAGCCGTAGGTGTTGAACGCGACGTTGCGGTACAGCAGCGTCGAGCCGGCATCCAGCTCGCTGGCCGCCATCAGCGGATCCAGCCCGGCCCAGGCGTCGACGCGGCCTTGCTCGAGCGCGGTGCGGCCGTCGGCATGCTGCAGCGCGACATGCTCGATGTCGCTGCGCTTCAGGCCCACGCTGTGCAGCGCGCGCAGCAGGAACAGGTACGGGTCGGTGCCCTTGGTGGCCGCGACCTTCTTGCCCTTCAGGTCGGCCAGCGTCTTGATCGGCGAGCCCTTCGGCACGACCAGCGCGGTCCATTCCGGGCGCGAGAAGATGTAGGGCGTGCGGATCGGGTTGCCGTTGGCCTTGGCAAGCAGCGCTGCCAGCCCGGCGCTGGAGCCGATGTCGATGCTGTTGCTGTTCAGGTACTCGAGCGCGCGGTTGCTGCCGGCGCTCAGCACCCATTTGACGTTGACGCCGTCGCGCTTGAAGTCTTCTTCGAGCCAGCCGAAGCGGCGCAGCACCAGGCTGGACGGCGAGTAGTACGCGTAGTCGAGGCGCAGCTCCTTGGCGTCGGCAGCGCGCACGAGGGCAGGGGCGGCCAACACGGCGGCGGCGGCTTTCAGGGCGGTACGGCGTTTCATCGCAAGACTTTCGAGGAGGGAATTCAGGCAGCGGCCTGCGCCGCGTCGATGCGCACCTGGTGCGCCGCATGCTGCCGGCCGAGCCGCGGGCCGCGGCCGAACAGCTGCTCGCGCAGCGTGCCGCCGGCGTACTCGCGGCGGTAGCGGCCACGCTTCTGCAGCTCGGGCACCACGTGCTCGACGACGTCGCGCATCGATTCATGCGCCACCGCGTACGCCAGGTTGAAGCCGTCGACGCCGGTCGCCTCGACCCAGCGCTCCAGTTCGTCGGCCACCTGCACCGCATCGCCGACGATCACCGGCCCGCGGCCGCCGAGGCCGATGAACTGCGCGGCCTCCTGCACCGTCCACACCCGCGTCGGGTCGGCCTGGTTGAACGATGCGAGCGCGCTGCGGCCGGCTTCGGTGTCGATGTACTCGACCGTCGCGTCCGGTGCGAAGCGGCTGAAGTCGACGCCGGTCCAGCCCGACAACAGCGCGAGCGAGGCCTCCAGGTCGACGTGCTCGCGGTACTCGGCGTGTTTCGCCTTCGCAGCGGCTTCGTTCTCGCCGGTGATGATCAACGCCTGCGCATAGATCAGCACGTCGTTCGCCGGCCGGCCCTGGGCCACCAAGGCCGCGCGGATGCCGTCGACATACTTGCGGACCACCGCGACGCTCGGCCCGCTGACGAACACGCACTCGGCATGGCGCGCCGCGAAGGCCTTGCCGCGCGGCGAGGTGCCGGCCTGGTACAGCACCGGCGTGCGCTGCGGCGACGGCTCGCACAGGTGGATGCCCGGCACCTGGTAGTGCTCGCCGCGGTGGCGGATCGGGTGCACGCGGGCCGGGTCGGTGAAGACGCCGCGCGCCTTGTCGCGCACCACCGCATCGTCCTGCCAGCTGTGCTCCCACAGCTTGTAGACGACCTCCAGGTACTCGTCGGCCACGTCGTAGCGGTCGTCGTGCGCCGCCTGCTGCGGCAAGCCCAGGTTGCGCGCGGCACTGTCGAGGTAGCCGGTGACGATGTTCCAGCCGATGCGCCCGCGCGTCAGGTGGTCGAGCGTGCTGATGCGGCGCGCGAACGGGTAGGGGTGCTCGTAGGTCAGCGCGCAGGTCACGCCGAAACCGAGCTGCTGCGTCGCCTGCGCCATCAGCGGCACCAGCGCGAGCGGGTCGTTCAGCGGCACCTGCACGCCGTGGCGCAGCGCGGCGTCGGCGGCGCCCTGGTAGACGTCGTAGACGCCCAGCACGTCGGCCAGGAACACGCCGTCGAAGCGGCCACGCTCCAGCAGCTGCGCGAGCTCGACCCAGTGGTCCGGGTCGGTGTAGCGGTAAGACTGGTCGCGCGGGTGCGCCCACAGCCCGGGCGACTGGTGCCCGACCGTGTTCATCTGGAAGGCGTTGAAGCGGATCACTTGCTTGCGAGTGCCTGCTGGTAGTCGGTCTTCACGAAGCCGGCGAACTTCGTTTCGGTGATGGCCAGGAACTCCTTCGAGCGGTAGGCCTCGGCGATGTCCTTGACCCACGGCGTGTCCTTGTCGGCGGTGCGCACGGCCACCACGTTCTGGTAGGTCGGGCCGGTCTTCTCGAGCGCGAGCGCCTCGGTCAGCTTCAGGCCGGACGCGAGCGCGAAGTTGCCGTTGACGAACGAGTAGTCGGTGTCGTCCAGCGAGCGCGGCAACTGCGCGGCCTCGATCGGCACCAGCTTGATCTTCTTGATGTTGATCGCCACGTCCTTCTCGGATGCGCGGATCGGGTCGGTGCCCTCGCGCAGCTTGACCCAGCCGATCTCCTGCAGCACGACCAGTGCGCGTGCCGCGTTGGTCGGGTCGTTCGGCAGCGCGACGACGGCGCCTTCCTTCACGTCCAGCGTCTTGTGCTTGCGGCTGTAGATCGCGATCGGCGCGGTCGGCACCTTCAGCAGCTCGCTGATCGCGAGCTTGTTCTCGGTCGCAAACTTCGTCAGGTAGACGATGTGCTGGAACGCGTTCGCGTCGAGGGCGCCCTGGGCCAGCGCGTGGTTCGGCTGGATGTAGTCGTTGAACTCGACGATCTTCACGACGTAGCCCTTCTTCTCGAGCAGCGGCTTGATGCCGAGCTTGATCTGGTCGGCGTACGGACCGGCGGTGGCGCCGAACACGATCTCTTTCTTCTGCTGGGCGGCCGCGCCGAGCGCGACGGCAGAAAGGGCGAGGGCCAGCAGCGAGCGGCGTGCGAACAACATGAGTACGACTCCAGGAAGAGAGGAAGAAATTCGGGGATCAGCGCTTGTCGAGCCGGCGCGCGATGGTGTTGCCCACCAGCTGGATCGCCTGCACAAGCACGATCAGGATCGCGACGGTGAACACCATCACGTCGGTCTGGAAGCGGTAGTAGCCGTAGCGGATCGCGAGGTCGCCGATGCCACCGCCGCCGACCACGCCGGCCACCGCGGAGTACGACAGGAAGCTGATCGCGAGCACGGTGAGCGCGAGCACCAGGCCTGAGCGCGCCTCGACGATCAGCACGCGCCAGATGATCTGCAGCTCGGAGGCGCCCATCGCATGCGCCGCCTCGATCACGCCGCGCGGCACGTCGCGCAGGTTCTGCTCGACCAGGCGGGCGAAGTACGGGATCGCGGCGAACGACAGCGGCACCGCGGCGGCCACCGGCCCGATCGAGCTGCCGGCGATCACGCGGGTGAACGGCACCAGCGCGACCAGCAGGATGATGAACGGGAACGAGCGCACGGTGTTCACCAGCCAGTTGACGACCGCGAACAGCGGCCGGTTGGCGAGCGACTGGCCCGGGCCGAGCAGGAACAGCCAGATGCCCAGCGGCCCGCCGAGCAGCAGCGCGGCCGACAGGCCGATGGCCAGCATCAGCAGCGTCTGGCCGAGCGCGGTGCCCAGCTCGGGGAGGATGGCGACGATGTTCTCAGGCATACGCCACCGCCTCGTCTTGCGGCGCTGCGGCCACCAGCCGGGCGAGCGCGCGGCCGAGCACGGTCTTGCGCGCGGCGCCGGTCTCGGCCAGCGCGAACTGCTCGGCCACCGCGCCGTCTTCGATCACCGCGACGTGACGGCACAGCGTGTGCACCACCGCGAGCTCGTGCGTGACGATCACGATGGTCACACCGAGCCGGGCGTTGATGTCGCGCAGCGTGGCCAGCAGCGATTGCGTGGTCTCGGCATCGAGGGCAGAGGTGGGTTCGTCGCACAGCAGCACCGACGGCCGCGAGGCCAGCGCGCGGGCGATCGCGACGCGCTGCTTCTGGCCGCCCGACAGCTGGGCCGGGTGCGCATCGACCTTCTCGGCGAGGTCCACCAGCGCGAGGCACTCGTGCACGCGCTGCGCGATCTCGGCCGCGCGCCAGCGGCCGTGGATGCGCAGCGGGAACGCGACGTTGTCGAACACGCTGGCGTTCTGCAGCAGGTTGAACTGCTGGAAGATCATGCCAATGCCTTGCCGCGCCTCGCGCAGCTCGCGCTTGCCCAGCGCCGTCAGCTCGCGGCCGTCGATCGCGACGCTGCCGTGGTCCGGCCGCTCGAGCAGGTTGATCAGCCGCAGCAGTGTCGACTTGCCGGCGCCGCTCTTGCCGACCAGCCCGAAGATGTCGCCCTGGCGCACCTGCAGCGAGACGTTCTTCACCGCGTTGAAGCGGGTCCCGTTGGGCAGCGCGAAGCCCCTGCTCAAGCCGTCGAGGCGGATCAGCGGCGGCGGCAGGCCGGGGTCGAGGTTCTGGATCTTGCTCATGAGGGGATCACGAATAGGCCGTCGGATCGGGGATCTGCCCGTTCAGCACGTAGCGACCGATGTCGCGCAGCTTGTAGTCGACCGGGTCGTGCAGCGTGTGCACGCGCGCGTTGCGCCAGAAGCGGTCGAGCCCGAAGCGCTGCGAGGTGGAGCGCGCGCCGGTCAGCTCGAAGAGCTGCGAGCTGACCTCGATGCCGGCGCGGTGCGACAGCACCTTGGCCTCGGCCACCGCGATCGCGACCTCGCCGCGCTCGGTGGCCGTCAGCGCCGGGCCCTGGCGCAGCGCCTGGTCGAGCCGCAGCGCTGCGGCGTCGGCCAAGGCAATCGCGGGCCGCAGCAGCATCCACAGCTCACCGTAGCGGTGCTGGATGAACGGGTCGTCGCCGGCCTGCGCGACACCGGACGCGAACCACGGCTTGCTCGACTCGCGGGTGTAGTGCCGGGCCTCGCCGAACGCCCCCAGGCCGATGCCGAGGTAGAGGTTCGTCATGATCAGCTGCGCCACCTGCGAGCGCAGCGTCGCGCGCACGCCGGGCACGACGCCGGGCGCCTGCAGCACCTCGTCGTGCGTGATGCGGACCGCGTTGAACGCGACGTTGCCGCTGTCGGTCTGGCGCTGGCCGAAGGCATCCCAGTCGGCCTGCACGCTGACGCCGTCGCGCCTTGTCGGCAGCGCGGCGATCAGCGCCGTCTGCGTCGGCTCGTGCCAGGCAGAGATCGTCAGCTGGTCGGAGCCGACCGAGCCCGACGCGAAGCTCTTCAAGCCGTCGATCACGAAGCCGCCGTCGACCTCGCGGGCGACCGCGCGCTTGTCGAGCGGGTTCAGCGCATTGCCCCAGAAGAGCTGCTCGTCGACGGTGCGGCGCAGCAGCGTGCGTTGCTGGTCGGCGTTGCCGTACAGCAGCACGCCGGCAAGCTGCAGGTGGTGGAAGCCGAACAGGTGGGCGAGCGCGCTGTCGGCCTGCGCGAGCTGGCGCAGCACGCTGTAGAAGGTGGGCCAGTCGGCGCCGAGGCCGCCGAGTTCGCGCGGGATCGTGAGGGTCAGCAGGCCGCTCGCGCGGATGTGTTCGCGCTCGGTGGCGGCATGGCCACCGGCCCGGTCGCGCTCGACCGCGCTGGCGGCGAGCTGCTGGACGAGGGTGGCGGTGGCGGCAGCGATTCGCTCATGCGCATCGGCATGGCGGGACAACGGGAGGACCTGGGACATCGTGGGCCGCAGTGTCGAGGGCGGACATCGCGCGGCGAACGAAGGAAAACGCGGCTCGATCTGCGGTTTGCAATGAAGCGGGCAGAAGCGCTTCGTTCAAGCTCTTCGAACATGAGCTTCAGAAAATCAGGATACTCACGTTCACGTGGTCCCCGACCATCCGTTGCCGCATGAATGAGGAAGCACCCTTGAACGTCTCACGCACCCATGTTGCTCTCGCCGATCGCGCGCGGGCTCGCCGCCGCTTGCTGCAGTTCCTGGCAGGCAGTCCCTTGCTGGCCGGCTCCGCAGCCCCGGGCGTGATCGCCGCCCTGGCGGCGACGCTGACCGATGCGGCGTCGGCGCAGAGCTATGACGTGCTGCGCGGCCAGACACGCAAGGTCGGCGACATCATCGAATCGCCCGAAGACGCGCTCAACCTGATGGATTTCGAGCCGGCGGCGCGAAAGGCGCTGCAGGCCCAGGGCGCTCCTGCGCACTGGGGTTATCTGGCCACCGGCGTCGATGACGACGCCACGCTGCGCGCGAATCATGACGACTACGACAAGCTCCGGATCAAGGTGCGGCGGCTGGTCGACGCGCGCAAGATCGACACGCGGATTCGCCTGTTCGGCGCCGAGTACGCCAGCCCGATCTTTCTGTCGCCCGTGAGCAGCCAGGGTGCATTCCACCCCGAAGCTGAGATCCCGGTCGCACGCGCGGCGGGCGCGAAGAAGCAACTGATGGTTCTGTCGACCTCCAGCAATTCGTCGGCCGCCGACGTGGCCAAGGCGCACGGCGCCCCGATCTGGTTCCAGCTCTATCCCACCGACGACTGGGACGTGACGCGGGCGCTCGTCAGGCGTGCCGAAGAGGCCGGGGTGACCGCCATCGTGCTGACGGTGGACCGGCAGGGCGGGCGCAACACCGAGACGCTGTTCCGTGCGCGCAGGCAGGACGACCGGCAGTGCGTCGCCTGCCATGCCGGCGGCTTCAAGAACGAGGTCTCGCGCAAGCCCGCGTTCAACGACATCGACGTGTCGCACGTGACCAACCTGTACGGGACGGGCATGACCTGGGATTTCGTCGCCAGGCTGCGCGCCGCGACCAAGGCGAAGGTCGTCCTGAAGGGCATCATGACCGGTGAGGACGCTGCTCGCGCGGTGCGGGCCGGCGTCGACGGCATCATCGTGTCCAACCATGGCGGCCGCGCGGAAGAGAGCTTCCAGTCGACGATCGGCGCGCTGCCCGAGGTCGTCAAGGCGGTCGCCGGCAAGATCCCGGTGCTGGTCGACGGCGGCGTGCGACGCGGAACCGACGTCTACAAGGCACTGGCCTTGGGCGCGACGGCGGTCGGCATCGGGCGGCCTTACTGCTGGGGGCTCGCGGCCTTCGGCGAACCGGGCGTCGCGGCCGTGCTCGGCATCCTGCAGCGGGAGTTCGAGACCATCATGCGTCAAAGCGGGGCGACCCGGCTGAAAGAGATCACCGCCGCGACGATCGCTGCCGGCCCCTCGTTCGCCTCGCGCTGATCACACCTGAGTGGGCGAGGGCGCTGTCGACCTGCGCGAGCTGGCGCAGCACGCCGTAGAAGGTGGGCCAGTCGGCGCCGAGGCCGCCGGGCTCGCGCGGGATCGTGAGGGTCAGCAAGCCGCTCGCGCGGATGTGTTCACGCTCGGCGGCGGCATGGCCGCCGGCCAGGTCGCGTTCGACCGCAGTGGCGGCGAGTTGCTGGACGAGGGTGGCGGTGGCGGCGGTGATTCGCTCATGCGCATCGGCATGGCGGGACAACGGGAGAACCTGGGACATCGTGGGCCGCAGTGTCGGCGGCGGTCCGCTGGGGATAACGCGGCTCGATCTGCGGTTTGCGATGAAGCGGGTTCAGGCTGGCCCGCTGACTGACTCAAATCGACCCGAAGCGGAAATCGGTCTAGCCTGAGTGAACGGCAGGAAAGCTGACTTTCAACGTTCAAGCTAACCGGACCGCGGAGGCAAGCACCGTAAGCCCAGGCTGAGATGACGCTACATGCGGCTCAGGTCGGGCTTACGGTGCTTGCCGTAGCGGGTCCGGTTGAGCGAGTGGTTTAGGCGTCATCGCGCGGGAGTGCGTGTGCGCATACCCTGGCAAGCACAGCTCTCTCGGCTGGACTGAGCAGCCGCTCCTGGACTCCCGTGGCAAAGAGTCCGTGCTGCAGATTTGCGGCCACGGTCGCCCATGTTGGAGTGAAGTACTGCTCTTCGTCTTCGGTGACAAAGGCTTCATCGCCAACCAGTTGACGCGCTAGGTTAGTGAGCTGGGTATGCAGAACCGACGGAGCATTGCCGACAGGCGAGTGCGGGGCCTTGGAGCCGATGGCGATGGTTCCTGTGTGAGTCGCACCAATGAAGTCTGAGGACACATCCGTTTCGGCAAGCCAGCGGTCCCAGACCAGGCTGTTAATGTCAGTTGCTTCCTCATCCTGCTCGCGCCCGAGTGCTTCAACTTGTGCGGCAGTGAGCTGCGACACGCGATTCAAGAACCTCACAACCGCCGGACCGTTGTGTACGAACAAGTCAGCAAGTGGAATTTCGTCGATGACTTGCACAGCCGTTGCGCGGGTATATGCGGCGTAGGCGCGGGGCTGCTCCGAGGCCTTGCGGAGAATCTGAACCTTCCACAGGCGCCCGGGCCATCGCGCCAGGATCACGGACCGAGGCGAATGGTCTACGACGATCCAAGGAGGGCTGTCGCTGACGCCGCCAACTCGAATGTTTGGTCTCATTGAGCCGAGCACTGGGTTGGTGTCGTCGGCGGACACGTAAACGTACCCTTCGCCGACGGCAGAGTCTCCCGCTGTGAGTGAGTTGCGCTTGAGCCAGCGAATAAGGTCGACCATGATGCCTAAAGTCTTGTATGCCGATCACGAACGATTTCTGTCCAACATTTGAGCATGCGACGGACCGCCCGATAGGCCGTCGGTGCGCCCCGGAAGCGGACGCAGGCCAGCGACAGCTCCTGGCCGGACACGGACCTTTGGGACCGGCGGTGAAACGCCGGGCTACAACTGAAGCCATCGTGCCGGCTCACACATGCTCCCGTGCTCCACGAAATAGTCCACGACTGCCAATGCCTCAGGTTGCGGAATCACAAAGCTTCCCGGGGCCCACTCGCCGTCGCTGGGATCGCAGCCTTCGAACTGAAACAGCACATCTTCTGGGAGAGGATGATCAGCCAGACGCCTGAAGCCCGGGTTGCCCTCTGCCGGAAAGAAGTGCAGGTCAGCTTGGCCTGCGCTGATGCGCACAACCAAACTGGGAAAATCTTGGCCAAGTGCGGTCAGCCAGAACTCTCCTCCCCCTCTACTGTCCGTTGTCGAAAGTGCGGCGATGAGTTCGTCGCGCGTTCGGACGATCCTGTCGTTGCGATGGCTGCTGATGCACAGCGGCAGTGGCATTCGGAGGCCTTACGTGTTCGGGGCTAGGAACTCAGGCATCAATCATGCCGATGCAGAGTGAGTTTTCGATAGCGCGCTGGACGAGGGGACGCGAAATGCCGGGCGACCAGTGGGTGCATTTCAGCGCAACGCCTGACATCATTGCTGCGGTATCAGGATCCCTGGTTTCGAGAGGCAAATGATGACCGACCCACTGAAGTCCACGGCAACCATCAACTACGACGGCTTGATGCAGGCGAACCTGTCGCGCGTGTTCGGCGAGCGCGATGCCGGGCGGCGTCTCGCGGCGATCCGCGAGCTCTATGCCGAAGACGCGGTGCTGCAGGAGCCGCATGCGTCCTCCACAGGCCACGGCGCGATCTCCGAAGCCGTGGGCACGCTGCTCACCAAACTGCCGCCGGCGTTCGTCTTCTCCGCGACGGGTCCTGCGGTCGGGCACCACGGTGTCGGCCGGCTGCAGTGGCACTGCGGCCCGCCCAACGGTCCTGCCGTCGTCACCGGCACGGATGTCGCGCACTTCGAGGGCAGCCGCATCCACTCTCTCTTCGTATTCCTCGACCCCTCCGGAGCCTGAACAGCGAGGCGCCGACGTTGATCATCAACAACGTCATCGGCCTGGCCAAGATGGCGAAGGTGTTCGATGCAGAGTTCGCGCGCAACCCGGCCCGTGCAGCGCGCGTCCTTCCCTTATGGCACCTATGAGTGCGCGACTTTCGAACGCTCGCCTACCGGTCCAGCCAAGCGATCGCCTGCGGCGAAGCAGTCTATCGCCGACGACTGCTCCTGGCCGGCCATACCGAGGCTCCGACCATCGATTCGCACGTGATAGCCTCGCGGCAACCCCTCCCAACCGCCGGGCGCATGCCCCCAACGATCGCCCCCATGCCACCACGCCACTACCTTCTCGCAGCCCTCCTTGCGCTGGCAGCGCATGCCCCAGCGCGTGCTCAGGTCGCGGTTCAAGCCAATGCCGACCATGCAGCGTTGCTGGCCAGCGCAGACCTCAGACTGGCTGAGAACAAGCGGCTGGTCTACGACTTCTGGCGCGAGGTTCTGGAGGCCGGTCACATGGAGTTTGCCGAGAAGTACATGGCGGAAACCTACATCCAGCACAACCCGAACGTGTCGACCGGGCGTGCCGCGTTCATTGAGTTCTTCGCCAAGGTCCGCAAGCCAAGGCCCATCGCGCCGCGCGTCGCAGCGCCACTCGTTTCGATCACAGCCGAAGGCCAGTTCGTGACGCTCAGCATCGTTCACGAACAAACGGATCCGAAGGACTCGACGAAGAAGTACACCACCACCTGGTTCGACATGTTCCGCATCGAGAACGGCAAGATCGCGGAGCACTGGGACTCGGCGCTGAAGCAATAGCTCGACGCTGCCCATCCCGTCTTCTCGCACACAGGCGCCTCCATGTACCAACGCATCCTCGTCCCGATCGACGGCAGTGCCACCTCCACCCGCGGGCTCGATGAAGCGATCCGCCTCGCGAAGCTGACCGGCGCGACGCTGCGCCTGATCCACATGGTCGACGAGCTGAGCTTCGCGACCGGCTTCGGCGGCTATGCGGGCGAYGTGGCCAGCGTCTTGAAGAGCGCCGGCAACGAGGTGCTGGCCCAAGGCAAGGCGCGCGCCGACGCGGCGGGCGTGGCCGCCGAGGTCGCGCTGTTCGAGACCCTGCAGCGCCGGCTCGCCGACGTGGTGGTCGACGAGATCGGCTCCTGGCACGCCGACGTGGTGGTGGTCGGCACGCACGGCCGCCGCGGTGTCGGGCGCTGGCTGCTGGGCAGCGATGCCGAGCAGATCCTGCGCAGCTCGCCGGTGCCGGTGTTGCTGGTGCGTCCGGAAGCAGACTGAATCGGCCCCGGGCCCCTCCGGCCCGCGTCGCGCGAACCCGACATCCCTCGGATTTTCAGAACGACTTGTTGAGAACGATTCCTATTCGCTCGTAAACTCGGCGAATGGGAGCCACGGCCCACCGCCTCTAGCCGCACGCCGGCGATCGTCCCGCCTCGAGCCTGGGACGGATCTCGCCGGCCGAACCCACCCGCCCTCCAACGCAGAACGCGTCCGCCCTCGGACCGCGTGGTCCACCCCTGCCTGGAAAGAGCCGGCGGCGAAACGCAATTCGATCTCAACGTTGGAGAAGTAGCAGTGAAGCAACCATTCCTGATGACGGCCTGCGCATTCGCGGCCTGCGTGGCGCTCGGTGACGTCCGGGCGCAAGAGGCCAAGCCGCAAGAAGCCACGCTCGACAAGGTCTCCGTGACCGGCAAGCGCGCCCACCGCGTCTCGAAGGGCGCCACCGGCCTGCCGATGGACGTGAAGGAAACGCCGCAGACCATCAGCACCATCGACCAGGGCGAGATGGCCGATTTCGGCCTGACCGGCAGCAATGAAGCGCTGGGCCTGGCCACCGGCATCAACGTCGAGCAGTACGAAACCAACCGGGCGACCTTCAATGCGCGCGGCGTCGAGATCCAGCTGACGCAGGTCGACGGTCTGGGCATGACCAACTCCTGGGGCACCGTCGTCGGCCGCGAGGACACCTTCCTGTTCGAGCGCATCGAGCTGATCCGCGGCGCCAACGGGCTGCTGACCGGTGTCGGCAACGCGTCGGGCACGATCAACTACATCCGCAAGCGCCCGAAGAACGAGGACGGCGGCGAGGCCAACGTGTCGTTCGGCTCCTACGGCCTCAAGCGCGTGGCGCTCGACTACAACAAGGTGCTGGCCGAAGACGGCTCCTGGGCCGGCCGGTTTGTCGTCGCCCATGAGGAGAAGGACTCCTGGATCCGCGACCTGCACAACGAGCGCACCTCCCTCTACGGCGTGGTCGACGGCCAGATCGGCACCGACGGCGTGCTGACGCTGGGCGTCGCCGCCGTCGACGCGAAGCAGGATTCGCCGATGTGGGGCTCGCTGACCCTGCTGCGCTCCGACGGCACGCAGGCCGACTTCGACGTCGGCTCGTCCACCTCGCAGAACTGGACCTACTGGAACAACAAGTCGTACAACGCCCTCGTCGAGTACGCCCACCACCTGACGCCCGACTGGGAAGCCAAGGCGACCTACAACTACCGCCACGGCAACGAATCGACGCGCCTGCTGTATGCGTACTCGCTCAGTGGCGTGCTGAACCCGGACAACACCGGCCTGGTCGGTCTGCCCTATCGCAGCGAGGGCAGCTCGGACAACCACGTGCTGGACATCAACCTCAACGGCGAGTTCTCGGCCTTCGGACGCAAGCACAGCCTGCTGGTCGGCCTGAGCCAGTCGCGGGAGAAAACCGCCGTCGACAGCTACGAGCCGCTGACCCACGCTGCCGACCCGCTGCCGGCCTTCCCGTATGGCGGCGACGTGTATGCCGAACCGGAGTGGGGCCCGCGCCTGCCCAGCACGCGCGGCGAGCAGACGCTGACCCGCCTGTACGCGGCCTCGCACATTGCGCTGACCGATTCGCTGAAGGGCGTCTTCGGCGTGAATGCCGTCCGCCTCGCACGCGAGGGTGCCTCGATCTACGGCAGCACCGCCACCAACACCGACTACCCCGTCACGAAGGAGACGAGCCCCTACGTCGGCCTGACCTTCGACTTCACGTCCGATGTGCTCGGCTACGTGTCGTACTCGGACATCTTCCAGAACCAGGACCAGACCGACATCAACGGCAAGTACCTGGATCCGATGAAGGGCGTCAACACCGAGGTCGGCGTGAAAGCCGAGTGGCTGGACAAGGCGCTGCTGACCACCTTCGCGGTGTTCAGCACAAAACAGAACGGCTTGGCGACCTTCGTCGGCACCATCACCGACGAGAACAGCCCGCTCAACGGCCAGAGCTGGTACGAGGGCAAGGACGTGAAGTCCAAGGGCTACGAAATCGAAGCCACCGGCCGCATCGCGAAGGATACCAAGCTGACGCTAGGCTACACCCGCCTGATCCTGACCGGTCCGGACGGCAACGACATCTATGAATGGGTGCCGCGCAACACGTTCAACTTCCGCGCCGACACCCGCGTGCCGATGCTGCCGGCGCTGCGCGTGGGCGCGGGCGGCCGCTGGCAGTCGGAGGTCAGCAAGATCGGCAGCGCGAAGCAGGAGGCCTTCCTGGTCGCCAACGCGTTCGCCGCGTATGAGCTGACGCCGGCCGCCACCGTGCGCTTGAACGTCAACAACGTGTTCGACAAGAAGTACGTCACCGGGCTGGCTTACGGCGCGATCTACGGCGCGCCGCGCACGGTCGCGGTGTCGCTCGACTACAAGCTCTGACTGGGTGCCTGAGGTGGCGTGATGGCGACAGGCCCCGGATTGGCATCCGGGCTGCGCATTTCGCCCAGCCAGCGCGCGGCGTCGGCGGGGGACAGCGGGCGGGCGTACAGGTAGCCTTGCAGCACGTCGCAGCCGGCCGCGGTGGCGGCCCGCGCGTGCTCACGCGTCTCGACACCTTCGGCCACCACGTCCAGGCGCAGCGCTGACGCCAGGTCGCAGATCGCCTTGACGACTGCCGTCGCATCGGGTGCCGGCATCGGGTCGATCAGGCTGCGGTCGATCTTGACGGTGCGCAGCGGCAGGCTGCGCAGCATGTTCAGCGACGAGAAGCCGGTGCCGAAGTCGTCCAGCGCGACCTCGATGCCGTGCGCCCGCATCTGCCGGATCTGCTCGCGCGCCTGCTCCATGTAGGTCACCGCCGCGCTCTCGGTGATCTCGAGCGTCAGCAGCGCCGGCGGCACGTCGAAGTGCCGCAGCGTGCGCAGCACCAGCTCCGGGAACCCGGGGTCGAGCAGTTGCAGCGGCGACACATTCACCGCCACCGGCACCATCTTGCCGAACGCCCCGCGCCACTCCGAGATCTGCTGGCAGGCCTGCGTCAGGATCAGGTTGCCCAGCGGGCCGATCAGCCCGGTGCGCTCGGCCGCCGGGATGAACTCCATCGGGCTGATGCGCCCGAGCCCCGGCCGGTCCCAGCGCACCAGTGCCTCGAAGCCGACCAGCATCTTGTTCTGCGCATCGACCTTGGGCTGGTAGACCAGGCAGAACTCGTCGTTCTTCATGCCGGCACGCAGCGCCTGCTCGGCATCGAGCGATGCCCCCGAGCCGCGCTCGAAGCGCTCCTCGGCGAACTGCACCGAGGTGCCGGGCGTGCGCTTGGCCTCGTGCATCGCCGCATTGGCCGCGCGCAGCAGCGCCTCCGGCTCGCGCGCGGTGGCGGGGTAGGTCGCCATGCCCATCGACACATCGAGGAAGAACTCGTGCTGCGGCAGCGCGAGCGGCTGCATCAACATCTGGCGCACCGCCTGCGCGACGCTGTGCGCGGTGCGGTCGCTCTCGCTGCCCGGCGCGAGCAGCGCGAACTCGTCCTCGCCGAGGCGCATCACCTCGGCGCGCCCGGCCAGCGCGCGCTGCAACGCGGCCGACAGCGAGCGCAGCACCGCGTCGCCGATCGACGGCCCGTGCGCCTCGTTGAAGAGCTTGAAGCGGTCGACGTCCATCAGCACCAGCGCGAACGGCGTCGGCAGCTCGGCCGCGCACAGGTCGCGCAGCCGCTGCAGCAGCGCGACACGGTTCGGCAGCCCGGTCAGCTCGTCGTGCGTCGCCTGGTACAGCATCGCCTGCGCGGCATCGTGCTGCGCGGTCTCGTCGCTGACCACCACCTGCTCGGCCGGGCGACCGTCCCAGTCGATGCGCCAGGCGCTGAAGCGCAGCTGGATCGGCGTGCCGTCGAAGCGGTAGCGCATCCCCTGCCAGCTGGCCTGCGTCAACTCGCCGGCGATGATCTTGCGGTGGCGGTCGCGCGCCTGCTCGCGTTCCTCGGGCGGCATCGTGGCCTCGCGCCACAGCGTCAGCACCTCGGTCAGCGAGCCCAGCCCGTAGATCTTCAGCAGCGCCGGGTTGGCATACAGCAGGTCCTCGCCGCGCACCACCGCGACGCCCTGGTGCGAATGCTCGGTGAGCTGCAGGAAGCGGTCGCGCAGCCGCCCCGATTCCTCGTGCGAGCGGCGCACCGCGGCATGCAGCAACGCCAAGCCGAGCGTCAGCCTCAGCATCGCCGCCACCGTAGCCTGCACCGTGATGCCGGCCGCGCCCCAGAACACGAAGGTGAACTGGTTGATGCCGAGCAGCATCAGCAGCAGCCCGGCGAGGCGCTCCGAGCCGCCCTGCCGCCACAGCCAGACGGTCGCAACCACGCCGGCCGCGACATGCAGGCTCGCGCTGACCGCCTGTGCCGCCTGCACGTTCAGCGGCACCAGCAGCGCGGCGACCAGCAGCAGCACCGCGCCAAGCGCGAAGCCCTGCACGCGCGTCGGCGTGCGGCCGGCCAGGCGGGCGCTGCCCAGCAGCAGCAGCGTCAGGTACAGCGCCGACACGCCGACGATCACGACCGTGCCCAGTGCGGCGACGGCGCCGTGGTTCTGCGCCTGCATCAGGTAGGCGGCGGGGATCATCGCCTGGCTCGCGAAGGCCCAGCCGAGGTCGCGCGAGAACATCTGCGCGCGGTCGCTGCGCCAGGCGAGCAGCATGGCCCAGCCGACGATCAGGTTCACGCAGGCGTTGATGGCGAGGGCGAGCGTCACGTGCCGGTCGCTTCCGCGCGGATCCAGTGGGCAGCGCGCTCGGCGATCATCAGCGTCGGCGCATTCGTGTTGCCGCTGGTGATGGTGGGCATCACGCTGGCATCGACCACGCGCAGCCGCTTGACGCCGTGCACGCGCAGTTGCGCATCGACGACCGCGTCCGGGTCGCTGGCCGGCCCCATCTTCGCGGTGCCCACCGGGTGGAAGATGGTGGTGCCGATGTCGCCGGCCAGCCGCGCGAGCTCGGCGTCGCTCTGGAACTGCACGCCGGGCCGGACCTCCTTCGGGTGGTAGGGCGCGAGCGCCGGCTGCGCGACGATGTGGCGGGTGACGCGCAGCGACCCGGCCGCGACGCGGCGGTCTTCGTCGGTGCTGAGGTAGTTGGCGCGGATCGACGGCGCGGTGGCGGCGTCGGCGCTGCGGATGTCGATGCGCCCGCGGCTGGTCGGGTTCAGGTTGCAGACGCTGGCGGTGAACGCATTGAAGCGGTGCAGCGGCTGGCCGAACGCATCGAGCGACAGCGGCTGCACGTGGTATTGCAGGTTGGCGTGCGGCTGCGACGGGTCGCTGCGCGTGAACGCACCGAGCTGCGACGGCGCCATGCTCATCGGGCCGCTGCGGCGCAGCAGGTACTCGGCACCGATCATCGCCTTGCCCCACAGCGAGTTCGCCATCGCGTTCAGCGTGCGCACGCCGTCGACCTCGTAGACGGCGCGGATCTGCAGGTGGTCCTGCAGGTTGCCGCCGACCCCGGGCGCGTCGCGCATCACCATCACGCCATGCTGCTGCAGCAGCGCGCGCGGACCGATCCCCGACAGCTGCAGCAGCTGCGGCGTGCCGACCGCGCCGGTGCACAGGATGACCTCGCGCGCCGCGCGGGCGCGCACGCGCTCGCCGCCGCCTTGCGGGATCACCTCGACGCCGTTCGCCTCCGGCACGCCATCCCACGAGCCGTCGCTCGGCCCGGGTTCGATCAGCAGCCGGGCGATCTGCGCACCGGTCCAGACCTGCAGATTGGGCCGGCGCAGCACCGGCCGCAGGAAGGCCTTGGCGGCATTCCAGCGGATGCCGCTGCGCTGGTTGACGTCGAAGTAGCCGACGCCCTCGTTGTCGCCGCGGTTGAAGTCGTTGCTGTGCGGAATGCCGGCCTGCTGCGCCGCCTGCGCGAACGCGTCGAGGATCTCCCAGCGCAGCCGCTGCTTCTCGACGCGCCATTCGCCGCCGGCGCGCTGGCCGCTGCGGTCGAAGCCGGGCGCGGCGTGGAACTCGTCGGCACCCTTGTGGAAATCCTCGTGCTGCTTGAAGAACGGCAGGCACTCGCGCCAACTCCAGCCGGGGTTGCCGAGCGCGCCCCACTGGTCGTAGTCGCGCGCCTGGCCGCGCATGTAGATCATGCCGTTGATGCTGGAGCTGCCGCCCAGCACCTTGCCGCGCGGGTAGCGCAGCGAGCGGCCGTTCAGGCCCGGGTCTTCATCGGTCTGGAACAGCCAGTCGGTGCGCGGGTTGCCGATGCAGTACAGGTAGCCGACCGGGATGTGGATCCACAGGTAGTCGTCGTTGCCGCCGGCCTCGATCAGCAGCACGCTCTTGGTCGGGTCGGCACTCAGCCGGTTGGCCAGCAGGCAGCCCGCGGTGCCGGCCCCGCAGACGATGTAGTCGTAGGTGATCTCGCGCATCGTGACGGCCCGCTCAGGGAATCAGCAGGACCTTGCCGGTCGAGGCGCGGCTCTCGAGACGGGCATGCGCCTGGGCGCCGTCGGCCAGCGCGAAGCGCGAGTCGACCGGCACGCGCAGCCGGCCGCTGCGCACCCAGCCGAACAGCTCGCCGGCGCGGCTGCGGCGCTCGTCGGCACTGGTCAGCACGTTCCACAGGTCGCCGCCGGTGAGCGACTTCGAGGTGTCCATCAGCATGCGCGGGTCGACCGGTGGCGGGTCGCCGCCGGCCATGCCGTAGAAGACGACGTGGCCGCCGGTGCGGGCCGCGGCGAAGCTCTGCACGAGCGTGGACCCGACCGAGTCGTAGACCACGTCGACGCCGCCCGGCGCGAAGGCCTGCGCGGCGGCGACCCAGTCCTGCGAATACAGCTCGACCGCATCGGCACCGGCCTCGCGCGCCTGCGCGGCCTTGGCCTCGCTGGACGTGAGCCCGATCACGCGCGCGCCGAGCGCCTTGCACAGCTGCACCAGCAGCCCGCCGACGCCGCCGGCCGCGGCATGTACCAGCACGCGCTCGCCGGGTTTCAGCGCATGGCTGTCGCGCACCAGGTACTGCGCGGTGAGCCCCTGCAGCAGCACGGCCGCCGCGGTGTCGAAGCCGATGTCGTCGGGCAGCGGGATCAGCTTCGCGAGATCGACCGCCACCAGCTCGGCGTTGGCGAATGGCATGTCGGCGAAGCCGACGCGGTCGCCGGCCGCAAAGCCGCTGCCGGCCGGCGCACTGACGATCTCGCCGGCCCCTTCATAGCCGGCGATGTACGGCGGCGAGCCGGCCAGGTGGTAGGTGCCCTTGCGCCGATAGACGTCGGCGAAGTTCAGGCCGATGGCGCGCGTGCGCACCAGGGCCTGGGCCGGCCCCGGCGTCGGGTCGGGATGCGGGCGATAGCGCAATACATCCGGCGCACCGAAGCTGTCGAAGCTGAGCACATTCATGGTGCGGCATGGTACGACTGCCTGGGTGGCGCGGACGCCGCGCCGACCGCGCTCCGCTGCCAAGTTGTTGCGCTAAGGCGCTTCCACTTGTTGCAAGTTTGTTTCGGCCAGGCCGTGCCAGTCGAGCCGCCGGGTCGCCACCATCACGCCCGCGAGCACGCAGAACAGCAGCACCGCGCCGGTGAGCAGCGAGCTTTGCTCCATCTGCAGCAGCACGTACAACGCGCCGTACAGGCCGGCGATGCCGGCACCGAACAGCGCGCCGGCGCGCCAGCCGCCCAGCATGTGGCGGCCATAGAAGGTGAGCAGCCCGGCGCAGGCGCTGGCCGCGATGGCATACGACAGCGCGAAGGCGAAGTGCTCGGAAAGCGCCAGCAACAGCAGGAAGAAGATGCTGATCGCGCAGCCCACGAGCAGGTACTGCACCGGGTGCACGCGGCGGCGCAGCAGCAGCTCGACCATCGCGACCGCGACGAAGGTGAGGCCGATGAAGAGCAGGCCGTACTTGATCGCGCGGTCGCTCAGCGAATAGGGGTTCACCGGGTCGATGAAGGACACGTCGAAGGACTCTGACGTGCGCTTCTCGCGGCTGTCGTCGACGACCGCGGCCGCCGATGCGGTCAGCGGCACCTGCGCCGCCGCGGTGTCCTCGCTCGACAGGCCGGTCGCGATGCCGGTGGCGAGCGCGGAGACGTCCCAGGTGGCGTCGAAGCCGTTCTTGCGCACGTCGCGCCGCGTCGGCAGGAATCGCCCGCCGAACGACGGATGCGGCCAGTTCGACGACAGCTGCACATGGTTCTCGCGCGCCAGCGGCACCCAGCCCAGCGCACTGGTGCCGGCCAGGTCGAGCGACAGCTTCACGACCGGCGGCACGTCGGCGCGCAGCCAGCCTTCGGGCAAGCGCGCCCGGAAGCCTTGCGGGTTCTTCTCGTCGCCGGTGCCCGGCTGCACGGCCAGCAGGTCGCTGCCGACGCGCAGGTCGGCGCGCCGGATGCCGCGCGGATCGGCCACCTCGACCTGCAGCGTCGGTGTGTCGCACTGCAGCCGCGCATTCGCGTGCCTCAGCGGCGGGCGCACCGGCGCCCAGGTGGCTTCCATCTCGGCGTGCAGGCCGTAGGTGTTGACCTTGAAGAGGCCGCGGTAGCGCGGCTCCATCGTCGCGGTCGCGACCACGTCGAGCCGGGCCGGCACGCTGGTGACGATGAACTCGCGCTTCTCGGTGCCGCTGCGGGCGGCGGGGCCGCTGCCGTACTGCACGTCCCAGGCTTCGGTGCAGCGCATGCGCAGCAGCGGGCCGGCCAGCGTCTGGCGGCCGGCCTGGCTCTGCTCGACGTTCAGTTCGGCCTCGGCGAGGCGCCGCTGGCGTTCATCGACCAGGTCGCCGATACGGGCCAGGGCCACGGACAACAGGATGGCGATCGCGCCGATGGCGGCGGCCTTGACGAGCAGCGGTGGGGGCTTCATGCGGGCTCCAGGAGTTGAAGCCGCGGACTGTGGCCAGCCCAGGTGAAGCCGCCATGAAGCGTGGGTGAAGCCGGTCGATGAAGCCGTTCAGTGGATGCTGCTCGCGAGGATCGGGAACAGCTTCACCAGCCCGTCCGACATCACCTCGACCGCGAGCGCCGCGAGGATCAGCCCCATCAGCCGCGTCATCACGTTGATGCCGGTCTTGCCGAGCACCCGTGCAATGCGGCCCGATGCACTGAAGGCCAGCCACACGGCGATCCCGATCACCACGCCGTAGCCGACCAGCACCGCGATCTCCCACCAATGCCGCGTCTTGTCGGCGTAGATCACCATCGTCGAGATGGTGGCCGGGCCGGTCAGCAGCGGAATCGTCAACGGCACCACCGCGATGCTGTCGCCGGCATCGACCTTGGTGTTGCCTTCGGTGACGTCCTCCTGCCGCGTCTCGGCGGGCTGGGCGTTCAGCATCTGCAGCGCCGAGATCAGCAACAGCGTGCCGCCGCCGACCTGGAACGACGCCAGCGAGATGCCGAAGAACTCGATGATCCTCAACCCGGCCACCGCGCTGACCGCGATCACGATGAAGGCGCTGAACGCGGCGACGCGGATCGTGCGCTGGCGCTGTTCGCGGGTGAAACCCCCGGTGAAGTGGATGAAGAACGGGATCACGCCGATCGGGTTCACGATGGCGAGCAGGGCGATCAGCGGCTTGTAGATGTCCATGCGGCATTCTGAGGGCGCGGGCGCGCCTTCAGCTGTGCGCCAGTTCGCGCAGGTAGCGCAGCCCCGGCACCGCGCGCGGCCCGTACCAGCTCAGCAGCTCGCCGTCGACCCGCTGCACGCGCGCCCGCGGGCACAGCGCCCGGGCCTGCACGGCGTGCGCGTCGCCGAACGCGAACGGCTCGGAGCTCAGCAGCACGCGCTCCACCTGCGCAAGCCAGGGCTCGTCGCCACGCAGCGCCGGGTAGCGCGCCGCACCGTGCGGGCCGCCATCGACCGCCGGCTCGGTGTGCCAGCCGATGCGCGCCAGCATGCGCGACAGGTAAGTGTTGCGTGCGACCGTCATCCACGGGTCATGCCAGATCAGATAGAGCACGCGCTGCGACTGACATGGGTCATCACGGGTTTCCCCTAGTTCGTGCTGCAAGGCCTCGCGCAGCGAGCGCGCCCGTTCGCGCACGCCGGGCTCGTCGTCGAACACGGTCGCCACCTGGTCGACCAGCGCGAGGTTGTCCTCGGGACCACCCGGGTGCGTGACGATGACCTGCGCACCCATCTCGTGCAGCGCCGGCACGATGTCGTGCCGGTTCTCATCCACGTTGACGAGGACATGGGTGGGCGCGAGGCGCCGCAGCTTGTCGAGGTTCACCGCCTTGGTGCCTCCGACTTTGGGCACGCCGCGCACGACGGCCGCCGGATGGACGCAGTAGCCGGTGCGCGCAACGAGGCACGGACCGAGGCCGAGTTCGACGACGAGCTCGGTCAGGCTGGGCACGAGACTGGCAATGCGGGGGCTCATCGGACCTTTCTTGCGGCGTACAGACAACACTTTTCGTTTCCCTCGCCTTGCAAGGGGTTTCCACAATTTGCACCGCTTCGCGCAATTACTCGATAATCAAAATTCTGTGTCTGGAAGCAGCGCCTTCACTTGAATGGTTCAGGATGGGTACACGCTCCACATGGTTCTCGTGACTTCAGGAAAGAAAGGCGCTCTCCATGGGCAATAAACTCTACGTCGGCAACCTCGCCTACAGCGTTCGCGACGACGATCTCCAACAAGCATTCGCACAATTCGGTACCGTCTCGTCCGCCAAGGTCATGATGGACCGCGATACCGGCCGCTCCAAGGGCTTCGGCTTCGTGGAGATGGGCTCGGATGCCGAAGCTCAATCCGCCATCAACGGCATGAACGGCCAGGCCCTCGACGGCCGTGCGCTGGTCGTCAATGAGGCCCGTCCGCGCGAAGAGCGTCCGGGCGGCTTCGGTGGCGGCGGTGGCCGTTCCGGCGGTGGTGGCGGCTTCGGCGGCGGTGGTGGCGGCGGCTACGGCGGCGGCGGTGGTGGTGGCAGCCGCTCCGGCGGTGGCGGCGGCTACGGCGGTGGTGGCGGYGGCCGCTCCGGCGGTGGCGGCGGCTACGGTGGTGGCGGCGGCAGCGGTGGCCGCGGCGGCTACTGATCCGTCCTCCCGACCGATCAAGCTCTGACAGAAAGCGGTGAGTGCGAAAGCGCTCACCGCTTTTTTCATGCCCCGGTCAGCCGCGCCGACGGGCCCGGCGACGCCAGGCAGCGCGCACGCCCCAGCCGGCCAGCCCCAGCACGACCATCCACGGCAACAACCCGACCGCCGCGGTGATCAGCACCCCGACGCTCACCGCCACGACATGGCCGGCGCTGCGCAGCGCATCGGTGACCGGCTCCCACATGCCGGTCTCGATGACCGACGGCTGCGCCCGGAAGCTGATCGACACGTGCACCTTGTCGGTCTCGTTGGCCAGCACCTTGCGCTGCGCGGCCAGGCTGTCGAGCTCGCTCTGCACCTGGACCAGCTCGCGCTCGACCTCGATCAGGTCCTTCAGCTTCGCGCCGGGCGTCGACATCAGCACGCGCAGGTGGTCGCGGAACGCGGTCTGGTTCTTCAGGCGCGCCTCGGTGTCGAGCACGGTGTCGGTCTTGTCCTCGGCGGTGCGGGCGTTCAGGCCGGTGCGGCCGAGACTGCCCAGGTGCGCCAGGAAGGCTTGCAGCCGCTCGGGCGGCACGCGGGCTTCGAGCGTCGCGGTGGCGGGGCGGCGCTCGTCGTTGCGCTCGAGCGCGGCGTTCAGCACCTCGCAGCCGGCGGCGGCGCAAGCGTCGGTGGCGTCGCGCCAGGCGGCCTCGACGCCATCGGCCGCGGTGAAGATCTGCAGCGTGTGGCGCACCGCGACGTAGCGGCGAGTTTCAGACGCGCTGTCGGCCGCGGCCCGCT
>NZ_JBFULV010000017.1:0-85687 GCF_054049715.1 Rhizobacter sp. P5_C2
CGCGGGTCAGGGTGTCGGCGACGACGAAGGCCACCGGGCGCGCGATGCCCTCGACGCTGTCGGCCGGCGGCAGCCAGAACGCGCCGTCGCGCACGCCGTCGATGCTGTTGAGCTGGAAGTTCAGGTGCGACAGCGAGCTGCGCTTGCCTGCGACGTTGATCAGGTCGTTGCTGCGGCCGAGCAGCCGGAAGCGTGTCGGCGACAGCACCTCCAGCACGTCGGCGAGCAGCACCGGCTCGGGCACGTGGCCGCCGCTGACGATGCTCTCGCCGCCATCGCCGCGCAGGCGCACGCCGTCGTAGGTGAGCCATTCGGCGCCGTCGGTGGTGCGGCGCGTCGCGACCTGGCCGGCCTCGGTGCAGCCGTAGATCTCGACCAGCGGCGCCTGCCACGCAGCCTCGGCGCGCGCCGCCATCTGCGGCGACAGCGGCGCGGTGGCCGACAGCACCAGGTCGAGCGGCGGCAGCGCGACGCCGGCATCGAGCAGCGTCTTCAGGTGGAACGGCGTGGTCACCAGCACGCGCGGCCGCGGCAGCTGCGCCAGCACCGCGGCGATGTCGGCCGGCAGCAGCGGCTTCTCGGCGGCGAACGACGCGCCGCCCAGCATCGCGAGCAGCACGGTCGACTCGAAGCCGTACATGTGGTGCGGCGGCACGGTGCCCAGCAGGCTGACGCCGGCGAGGCTGTCGCGGCCGAGGTGGTGGGCGATGCGCGCGGCCTCGGCGCGGATGTTCTCGACCAGCAGGTCCCAGCGCTTGGCATGGCGCGTCGGCTGGCCGGTGGAGCCGGAGGTCAGCACCTGCGCCACCACGGTGTCGGGCGCGAAGCAGGGCGTGTCGGTGATGGTGTCGGCGCGGCCCGGCGCGATGTCGTCGAAACGCAGCGAAGGCAGCGCGTGCGGCCCGGCGCCGGCTTCGAGCAGGCCGTGCGTGCGCGGGAACAGCCCGAGCAGGCGCTCCACCATGTCCGGCGTGTGGTTCGGCGGCATCAGGTTGAACTGGCCGCGCTGCATCGCCGCGCCGAGCGACAACGCGAAGCGGTAGCGGTCGTTGCAGACGGCGAGCACCGCGTCGCCCTCGGGCAGTGCGCGGGCCAGCGCGGCGACATCGGCGAGGTACTGGCGGCGGCTGATCGGCAGGCCGGCGCGCCAGGCGAGCGGCGCGTCGAGCGGCGCGCCGGCGAGCAGCGGCAGTGTCTGCGGCAACGACGGGCCGGCGCTCATCGCGGCGTGTCGGAAGCGGCTGCGCTCGCGCGGTAGGCGCGCACCGCATCGAGGAAGGCGACGCGTTCGAACTCGGGGTGCAGCCGGTAGCGCAGCAGGTACTCGATGGCGAACATCGCGACCAGCGAGACCGGCGTCAGCACGTTGGCGAACAGCGACCAGGCGGCGAGCGGCGCGAAGCCGAACAGCAGGAAGGAGCTGCCGGCGATCGCGACGAAGTAGAGGGTCCAGGCCAGCGTGACGTGGCGGGTGTAGACCACCATCGTCGGCTGCATCGGATCGTGCAGGCGGCGCGCCAGTTGCGTGATGAAGGGTTCGCGCCCGCCGCGCAGCGTGCGGCCGAACCACCAGGCGAGGCCCAGGTGGATGCCGGCATGCTGGGCCAGGTACAGCCACGAGACCGGCAGCCGCGAGCCGTTCAGCAGCACCGCGACGGCGAGCGCCGCCAGCACCAGCGCGACCAGCCGGTTGCCCGCCTGCCACAGGCCCCACAGCGCGGCGCCGACCATCGGGCCGAGCAAGGTGAGCAGCGCCAGCACCGAGCCGGCGTCGCGGCTGACGAGGTGGTGCGCGAGCAGCGCATACGCCCCGAGGCCGACGGCGGCCAGACCCCAGCGGGCATGCGCATTCATGACGTCACTGCGTGCGATGTGCTGCGATGTGGCCGGCCAGGCTGCGCAGCGACGAGAAGATGCGCAGGTTGTCCTCGTCGCCCGAGCGCAGCTGGAAGCCGTAGCGCTTGGACACGACGAGCGCCAGTTCGAGGATGTCGATCGAATCGAGCCCGAGGCCTTCGCCATACAGCGGTGCATCGGGGTCGATGGCGCCGGGGGCGATCTCCAGGTTGAGGGATTCGACCAGGAGCGTGCCGACTTCCGGCAACAGGGGGGTGTCAGCTGAACTCATGCAGTCTCGGGCTACTTGCTACTCGTGCGGAGGATCCTGTGCAGTGGGGTCCGCACAATCAAAGTGCGCGATTTTAGCGGAGCCCGGGTTGCGGCATCCGTCACAGGCCGTACCATCGCCCGACCCTGGCCACCGTCTGCAGCCCATGCCCGACCGCGTCGATCGCGTTCCGCCCGCACGCTCTTCGCCTGAGTCGGTCGACGGCATGGTGCACCTGCCGCACAGTGCGCTGACCGACTACTACCCCGACGGCGACGCCCAGGCCCGCGAGCGCTTCATCCGCACGGCCTTCGACGACACCGCGGGCGACTACAACCGCCTCGAGCGCATCCTCGGCCTGGGCACCGGCTCGTGGTACCGCCGCCAGGCGCTGCTGCGCGCCGGCCTCGCGCCCGGCATGCAGGTGCTCGACCTCGGCATGGGCACCGGGCTGGTGTCGCACGAGATTCTTCACGTGACGAACGAGCCGCAGCGGCTGATCGGCGTCGACCCGAGCCCGGGGATGATGGCGCAGGCCCACCTGCCGCCGCAGGTGCGCTGCCTGGTGGGCCGGGCCGAGGCGCTCCCCGTGCCGGATGCGAGCGTCGATTTCCTGGTGATGGGCTATGCGCTGCGCCACATCGAGGATTTCTCGGTCGCCTGCGCCGAATTCCGCCGCGTGCTGAAGCCGGGCGGGCGGCTGCTGATCCTCGAGATCACCAAGCCGGCCGGGCGCATCGCCACTGCGCTGCTCAAGCTCTACATGCGCGGCGCGCTGCCGCTGCTGGCGCGCTTCGTCTCGAAGGCCGAGGGCACGCCCCGGCTGTGGCGCTACTACTGGGACACGATCGCCGCCTGCGTGGCACCGGCCGAGGTGCTGGCGACACTGCGCGCGGCCGGCCTGCACGATGCGGGCCGCTATGTGGAACTCGGCATCTTCTCGGAATACGGAGCCCGCGGCTGATGAACCTGCCTTCGCATCAATTGACCATGACGGTGCTGATGACGCCCGACATGGCGAACTTCACCGGCAACGTGCACGGGGGCAGCGTCCTGAAGCTGCTCGACCAGGTGGCCTACGCCTGCGCGAGCCGCTATGCGGGACGCTACGTGGTGACGCTGTCGGTCGACCAGGTCACGTTCAGGCAGCCGATCCACGTCGGCGAGCTGGTGACCTTCCTCGCGTCGGTCAACCACACCGGCAACACCTCGATGGAGATCGGCATCAAGGTCATCACCGAGAACATCCGCACGCAGACGGTGCGGCATGCCAACAGCTGCTTCTTCACGATGGTCGCGATGGACGATGAGCGCCGGCCGGCCACGGTGCCGCCGCTGGTGCCGGTGACGCCCGACGAGATCCGCCGCAGCAAGGCGGCCCAGGTGCGGCGCCAGCTGCGCCAGGAGTTCGAGCAGCGCGCCACGTCGATGAAGCCTTGACGTGTCGGATGCGGAGTGCACAAATGCGCTCCTCATCAACGACGGAGGAGAGCGATGAACCTGACGAAACGGGCTGCGGCCGAATTGATTGGAACGTTCTGGCTGGTGCTGGGCGGGTGCGGGAGCGCGGTGCTGGCCGCCGCCTTCCCGAACGTCGGGATCGGCCTGCTGGGGGTGTCGCTCGCGTTCGGGCTGACGGTGCTGACGATGGCCTTCACGATCGGCCACATCTCCGGCTGCCACCTGAACCCGGCGGTGTCGATCGGCCTGGTGGCCGGCGGCCGCTTCAAGGCGTCGGAGCTGCCGGCCTACATCGCGGCGCAGGTGATCGGCGGCGTGCTGGGTGCCGCGGTGCTGTACCTGATCGCGAGCGGCAAGGCCGGCTTCAGCCTGGCCGGCGGGTTGGCGTCGAACGGCTTCGGCGAGCACTCGCCGGGCGGCTATTCGGTGATGGCGGCCTTCGTCTGCGAGGTCGTGATGACCGGCATGTTCCTCGTGATCATCATGGGGGCGACCGACAAGCGCGCGCCGGCCGGCTTCGCGCCGATCGCGATCGGGCTGGCGCTGACGCTGATCCACCTGATCAGCATCCCGGTGACCAACACCTCGGTGAACCCGGCACGCAGCACCGGGCCGGCGTTGCTCGTCGGCGACTGGGCGCTGGCGCAGCTGTGGCTGTTCTGGGTCGCCCCGATCGGCGGCGCGGTGATCGGCGGCGTGCTGTACCGCTGGCTGGGCGGGTCCGACGACAAGGGCTGACATCGTTCTTTACACGCGGGCGGCCAACCCGCGGCCCGGCCGCGGCGTTGCTCCGGGGTGGCGCCGCGTCCGGCGCCCGGAGATGTCGATGAACCCGAAGCTTGCGCTGACGCGGCTCGCGTTGCTGGCCCTGGTGGGCAGCACCTTGTCCGGCTGCATCGTCTACCCACGGCCGTACTACGACCGGTCTTACGGCCCGCCGCCCGGGCCGCCACCCGGCGCAGTCGTCGTCGTGCCACAGGCGCCACCGGCGCCGCGCTATTCGTACAACGACAACGGCCGCGGCCAGGTCACCAACATCGAGGTGCTGCGGCAGTACGACCGGCCGACCGGCGGCGGGGCAGTGCTGGGCGGCATCGTCGGTGCCGCGGTGATCGGCGCGGTGATGGGCGGACGCGGCGCGGGCGTCGTCGCCGGCGCGGTGGGCGGAGCGATCGTCGGCAACGAGATCGAGCGCAACCAGACGCCGGCCTACGACACGTTCCGCATCACGGTGCGGCTGGACAGCGGCGTGTGGCGGCAGTTCGTCGTCACGCAGCCGAACGGCCTGCGCGTGGGCGACGCGGTGCGCGTCGAAGGCCCCCGGATCTTCCCCGGCTGATCTACAATCCCGGCTCCCACGAGCAGAGCAGCAAGGACCGAGGAAGGCACCATGGTCATGACACCACCGCGGACACCGCGAACTACGCCGGTTTCCACAAAGGTTTAGTCGGCCGCGGCTCGTCACGTCTTTACTCGTCATCTTTCTCGAAGCGCGGCTCACCCCCGCGCTTTTTTGTTTTCAGGAGCTCCTTTCATGATTTCAGTCCAGTTGCCCGACGGTTCCCGACGCGAGTTCCCCGGCCCGGTCACGGTGGCCGAAGTGGCGGCGTCGATCGGCACCGGCCTGGCGAAGGCCGCGCTCGCCGGGCGCGTCGGGCAGGGCGATGCTGCACGCGTGGTCGACACCAGCTACCGCATCGAGGCCGACACGGCGCTCGCGATCGTCACCGACAAGGACCCCGCCGGGCTGGACGTCATCCGCCACTCCACCGCCCACCTGCTGGCTTACGCGGTCAAGGAGTTGTTCCCCGAGGCCCAGGTCACGATCGGCCCGGTGATCGAGAACGGCTTCTTCTACGACTTCTCGTACAAGCGCCCGTTCACGCCGGACGACCTGGCGGCGATCGAGGCCAAGATGACCGAACTCGCGAAGAAGGACGAGCGCGTCGAGCGCCGCGTGCTGCCGCGCGACGAGGCGGTGGCGTACTTCAAGAGCCTGGGCGAGCACTACAAGGCCGAGATCATCGCCAGCATCCCGTCGGATGAAGACGTCTCGCTGTACCGCGAAGGCAAGTTCGAGGACCTGTGCCGCGGGCCGCACGTGCCGAGCACCGGCCGGCTGAAGCACTTCAAGCTGATGAAGGTGGCCGGCGCCTACTGGCGCGGCGACCACCGCAACGAGATGCTGCAGCGCATCTACGGCACGGCCTGGGCCACCAAGGACGAGCTGCAGCAGTACCTGCACATGCTCGAAGAGGCCGAGAAGCGCGACCACCGCAAGATCGGCCGCGAACTCGACCTGTTCCACCTCGATGAACATGCCCCCGGCCTGGTGTTCTGGCATGCCAAGGGCTGGTCGGTGTGGCAGCAGGTGGAGCAGTACATGCGCGCCGTCTACCGCGACAACGGCTACCAGGAAGTGAAGGGGCCGCAGATCCTCGACAAGGGGCTGTGGGAGAAGACCGGCCACTGGGGCAACTACCGCGACAACATGTTCGTGACCGAATCGGAAAAGCGCGACTACGCGCTGAAGCCGATGAACTGCCCCGGCCATGTGCTGATCTTCAACTCGCAGATGCGCAGCTACAAGGACCTGCCGATCCGCTACGGCGAGTTCGGCCAGTGCCACCGCAATGAACCGTCGGGCGCGCTGCACGGCATCATGCGGGTGCGCGGCTTCACGCAGGACGACGGCCACATCTTCTGCACCGAAGACCAGATCCTCGAGGAGTGCGTCGCCTACACAGCGCTGCTGCAGAAGGTCTACCAGGACTTCGGCTTCACCGAGATCATCTACAAGGTCGCGACCCGGCCGGAACACCGCGTCGGCTCCGATGCCTTCTGGGACAAGGCCGAGTACGCGGTGATGGAGAGCCTGCGCCGCTCCGGCTGCGAGTTCATCATCTCCCCGGGCGACGGCGCCTTCTACGGCCCGAAGATCGAGTACACGCTGAAAGACGCGCTGGGCCGGCAGTGGCAGTGCGGCACGATGCAGGTCGACTACAACACCGCCGAGCGCCTGGGCGGCGAGTACGTGACCGACACCAGCGGCCGCGCGCACCCGGTGATGCTGCACCGCGCCATCATCGGCAGCTTCGAGCGTTTCATCGGCATGTTGATCGAACACCATGCCGGCGCGCTGCCGGTCTGGCTCGCGCCGGTGCAGGTCGTGGTGGCCAGCATCACCGAGGCGCACGCCGACTACGCCCGGGAAGTCGCGAAAACACTTCAAAAACAAGGAGTTAGGGCAGAGAGTGATTTGCGCAACGAGAAGATCACGTATAAAATCCGCGAGCATTCCTTGCAAAAGGTCCCGTTCATCCTTGTCGTTGGCGAGAAGGAGAAGGCAATCGGGGCCGTTGCGGTGCGTGCCCGCGGCAACCAGGATCTCGGCGTGATGCCCTTGGACGACTTCGCAAAGAAGCTCGCCAGCGACATCGCCAACCGGGCCTGAAGTAAGGCAACTCCTGTCCGCTGGCGTTCATCGACATCCAAAGTTTGGGCTCCGCTGCCTCGGGGTCCGGTGAAAGGTAAGAACCATCGCTACTTTTGCTGACCGTCGCACTCCCAATGTGGAGCGCAAGCACCGCCTCAATCGTGAAATCATGGCGCCAGAGGTGCGGCTCAACGGTGTGGAGAACGAACCGCTCGGGATCGTCAACATCCAGGAGGCCCTGCGCATGGCGGGCGAACTGGACGTCGATCTGGTCGAAATCGCTGCTCAGGCCGATCCGCCGGTCTGCCGGCTGATGGACTACGGCAAGTTCAAATACCAAGAGCAGAAACGGGCAGCGGAAGCGAAGTCCAAACAGAAGGTCATCGAGATCAAGGAAGTCAAGTTCCGTCCGGGCACGGACGAGGGCGACTACCAGATCAAGATGCGCAACCTGCGCCGCTTCATCGAGGAAGACGGCGACAAGGGCAAGGTCACGCTGCGCTACCGCGGCCGCGAGATCACCCACCAGGACATCGGCATGCGCCTGCTGGAGCGCATTCGCGACGAACTGGCCGATGTGGCCGTCGTCGAGAACATGCCGAAGCTCGAAGGGCGCCAGATGATCATGGTGCTGGGTCCGAAGAAGCGTTGAAGTTTTGAGAGTTCAGCGCGCCGGTCTGGTCACCGGCGCGTTGCAAGAAGCCCCTCCAGGCCAACAAGACCGCAAGCTCTTTGCGGGCGCCTGGTGGAGCAACTAAAAAGGAGCAGTCATGCC
This sequence comes from Rhizobacter sp. P5_C2, assembly GCF_054049715.1. NCBI lineage: Bacteria > Pseudomonadati > Pseudomonadota > Betaproteobacteria > Burkholderiales > Sphaerotilaceae > Rhizobacter > Rhizobacter sp. P5_C2. Next base: position 7,780 of record NZ_JBFULV010000017.1, read on the forward strand.
CAAAATGAAGACCAAGAAGAGCGCTGCGAAGCGTTTCCGCGTTCGTCCGGGTGGCACCGTCAAGCGGGGCCAGGCGTTCAAGCGCCACATCCTCACGAAGAAGTCCACGAAGAACAAGCGCCACCTGCGTGGCTCTGTCGGCGTGCACGAAACCAACATGGGTCACATGGCTCAGATGCTGCCCTTTGCCGGGCTGTGATCTGCCACTGCTGATCTCACGGTTTCAGAAACACTTCTAGAAGGAGAAATCCATGCCTCGCGTCAAACGTGGTGTAACAGCCCGCGCTCGTCACAAGAAAATTCTCGCACTCGCCAAGGGTTACCGCGGCCGTCGCAAGAATGTATTCCGCATCGCCAAGGAAGCGGTCATGCGCGCTGGGCAATATGCCTATCGCGATCGCCGCACCAAGAAGCGTGTGTTCCGCCAGCTCTGGATCGCGCGTATCAATGCCGCGGCCCGTGGCCTGGGCATCACCTACAGCAAGTTCATGAACGGCATGAAGAAGGCGTCGATCGAGATCGACCGCAAGGTTCTTGCCGACATGGCAGTCAACGATCCTGCCGCTTTCGGCAGCATCGTGGAGAAGGTGAAGGCCCAGCTCGCTTGATGTCGTGATCGTGCCGGTTCGCACACCCGCTGTGCTGCCGGTGCCACGCAAGTCCCCGCAGGCTGCTCGCAGCCGTCGGGGCAAGCTCTCCAAGGCCGACCTCGTGTGCGGCCTTTTTTGTTTCTTGAACCGACCATCCTCCCTCTACCGATGAACGACCTCGATCAACTGGTGCAGGCGGCGCACGCCGATTTCGCGCAGGCGACTGCACCTGCCGATCTGGAGAACGCGAAGGCCCGCTACCTCGGCAAGGCCGGCCGCGTGACCGAGCTGCTGAAGTCGCTGGCCGGTCTCGCGGGCGACGAGAAGAAGTCGCGCGGTGCCGAGATCAACGCCGCAAAGCAGGGCATCGAGGCCGCGCTGAACGCCCGCCGCCAGGCGCTGGCCGATGCCGAACTGCAGGCGCAGCTGAAGGCCGAGTCACTCGACGTGACGCTGCCCGGGCGCAAGCGCGGTGTCGGCAGCGTGCACCCGATCACGCGCACGATGGAGCGCATCGAGGCGATCTTCGGTTCGATGGGTTTCGACGTGGCCGACGGCCCCGAGATCGAGACCGACTGGTACAGCTTCACCGCGCTGAACAACCCCGAGAACCATCCGGCGCGTTCGATGCAGGACACCTTCTACGTCGACATGAAGGACGACGAAGGCCGCTGGCTGAACCTGCGCCCGCACACCTCGCCGATGCAGGTGCGCCATGCCCGCGCGCATGCCGCGAAGTACGCCGGCCAGCCGCACATGCCCGACATCCGCGTGATCGCGCCGGGCCGCACCTTCCGCGTCGACAGCGATGCCACCCACTCGCCGATGTTCCACCAGGTCGAAGGCCTGTGGATCGGCGAGAACGTCAGCTTCAAGGACCTGAAGGCGATGTACCTGGATTTCATCCAGGCCTTCTTCGAGACCAGCGAGCTCGCGCTGCGCTTTCGCCCGAGCTATTTCCCGTTCACCGAGCCGAGCGCCGAGATCGACATCATGTTCGAGCGCGGGCCGCTGAAGGGCCGCTGGCTCGAGGTCTCCGGCTCCGGCCAGGTGCACCCGCAGGTGGTGCGCAACATGGGGCTCGACCCGGAGCGCTACGTCGGCTTCGCCTTCGGTTCGGGCATCGACCGCCTGGCGATGCTGCGCTACGGCGTCAGCGACCTGCGCCTGTTCTTCGACGGCGACCTGCGTTTCCTCAGCCAGTTCAAGTAACCAGCGGAAGACCCATCAATGCAATTCCCCGAGTCGTGGTTGCGTGAGTTCTGCAATCCGCCCCTTGAGACGGCGGCCCTGGCCGAGCTGCTGACGATGTCCGGCATGGAGGTCGAAGAGCTGCGCCCGGTGGCTCCCCCCTTCAGCCGCGTGGTCGTCGGGCGGGTGGTGTCGCTGGAGCGCCATCCGAATGCCGATCGCCTGAACGTCTGCCAAGTCGACGTCGGCAGCGGCACGCTGCTGAGCATCGTCTGCGGTGCGCCGAACGTGGCGGCCGGCCTGAAGGTGCCGTGCGCGCTGGTCGGCGCAGTGCTGCCTCCCGGCGAGGATGGAAAACCCTTCGAGATCAAGCTCGGCCAGCTGCGCGGCGTCGAGAGCCAGGGCATGCTGTGCTCGGCCCGCGAGCTGAAGCTGTCCGAGGACCACGGCGGGCTGCTGATCCTGGCCGAAGACGCGCCGATCGGCGAAGACATCCGCAAGCACCTGTCGCTCGACGACACCTTGTTCACGCTGAAGCTGACGCCGAACCTCGGGCACTGCCTGAGCGTGTTCGGCGTCGCGCGCGAGGTCTCCGCGCTGACCGGCGCGCCGCTGAAGGCGCCGACCATCACGCCGGTGCCGGTGAAGCACCGCGACACGCTGCCGGTCAAGATCGAGGCGCCGGACCTGTGCGGCCGCTTCTCCGGCCGCATCGTGCGCAAGGTCGACACCACCGCGAAGACGCCGGCCTGGATGGTCGACCGCCTGGCGCGCTGCGGCCAGCGTTCGGTGACCGCGCTGGTCGATATCTCGAACTACGTGATGTTCGAGCTGGGCCGGCCGTCGCACATCTTCGACCTCGACAAGATCCACCACGGCCTGACCGTGCGCTGGGGCAAGCCGGGCGAACAACTGAAGCTGCTGAACGGCAACACGATCGAGGTCGACGCCGCCGTCGGCGTGATCGCCGATGCCGAGGCGGTCGAGTCGCTGGCCGGCATCATGGGCGGCGATGCGACCTCGGTGTCCGATGCCACGCGCAACGTGTATGTCGAGGCGGCGTTCTGGTGGCCCGAGGCGGTGTCAGGCCGTTCGCGCCGCTTCAATTTCACGACCGATGCCGGGCACCGCTTCGAGCGCGGCGTCGACCCGGCGCAGACGGTCGAGCACATCGAGCGCATCACGCAGCTGATCCTCGAGATCTGCGGCGGCGAGGCCGGCCCGATGGACGACCAGGCCCTCGCGCTGCCGGCGCGCAAGCCGGTCACGCTACGCGTCGCGCGTGCCGCGAAGGTGATCGGCATGCCGCTGACGCAAGCGCAATGCGTCGGCGTGATGGAGAGGCTCGGCCTGCCGTTCACGCAGGCCGAGGGCACGATCACCGTGACGCCGCCGAGCTGGCGCTTCGACCTGCTGATCGAGGAAGACCTGATCGAGGAAGTGATCCGCGTGCTCGGCTACACGACGCTGCCGTCGACGCCGCCGCTGGCAGCGATCGCGGCCAGCGTGCGCAGCGAATCGAAGCGCGGACCGCATGCCGTGCGCCACCTGCTGGCCGGCCTGGACTACCAGGAGACCATCAACTTCAGCTTCGTCGAAGAACGCTGGGAGCATGAGCTGGCCGGCAATGCCGACCCGATCCGCGTGCTGAACCCGATCGCGAGCCCGCTGTCGGTGATGCGCTCCAGCCTGATCGGCGGGCTGGTCAACGTGCTGCGTTTCAACCTGGCGCGCAAGACCTCGCGCGTGCGGGTGTTCGAATTCGGCCGCGTGTTCCGCCGCGATGCGACGGTCGCCAACGGCGCCGTCAGCGTGGCCGGCGTCGCGCAGCCGCTGCGGGTCGCGGGGCTGGCCTACGGTGGCGTCGATGCGCTGCAGTGGGCAGCGAAGGAGCGCCAGGTCGACTTCTTCGACGTGAAGGGCGACATCGAATCGCTGCTCGCGCCGCTGGCCGTCAGCTTCACCGCCAGCGAGCATCCGGCGCTGCACCCCGGGCGCTCGGCGCGCATCGAGGTCGACGGCCAGGCCATCGGCTTCGTCGGCGAGCTGCACCCGAAGTGGCGCCAGTCGTACGAGTTGCCGCAGGCGCCGGTGGTGTTCGAACTCGACGCGTCGGCCTTGCTGCAGCGCCTGCTGCCGCAGTTCCAGCCGATCCCGAAACAGCAGTCGGCCTGGCGCGACATCGCCGTCATCGCCGGCGAGCAGGTCACGCATGAGGCGCTGATGAGCACGATCGCCGGTGTCGACCCGGGGCTGATCCGCTCGGCGCGGCTGTTCGACATCTACAAGCCGGCGACGCCGTCGGCCGACATGGCCGCCGGCGAGCGCAGCCTGGCGATCCGGCTCGAGCTGCTGGACGACACCGCGACGCTCACCGACGAGCGCATCGAAGCCGGCGTGCACCGGGTGCTGGACAGCCTGAAGGCCCGCCTCGGCGTGCGCCTTCGCGGCTGAGCGGAGGCCGCGATGGACGACCACAACGACGACAAATCCCCCGCCCGCGTGCTGCTGCCGACGCTCGAGACGCCGACGCTGACCAAGGCCGAACTGGCCGAGCTGCTGTTCGAGCGGCTGGGCCTGAACAAGCGCGAATCCAAGGACATGGTCGAGGCTTTTTTCGACATCATCCACGGCACGCTCGTGAAGGGCGAGGACGTGAAGCTGTCGGGATTCGGTAATTTCAACATCCGGCGCAAGGCGCCGCGACCGGGGCGCAACCCCCGAACCGGGGAATCGATACCGATCAAGGCCCGGAACGTTGTAACTTTTCACGCAAGTCACAAACTGAAAGGAGTTGTGCAGGGCGACATACCTGCGGGAGACGACTTCGAGTAAAGTCTTAGCTTTCTCTCTCGAACTCCTTGATTTCAATGGAGAAAGCGCTTCCCGCCATCCCTGCCAAACGCTACTTCACCATTGGTGAGGTGAGTGATTTGTGCGGCGTGAAGCCGTACGTGCTGCGCTATTGGGAACAGGAGTTCACGCAGCTCAAGCCGATGAAGCGCCGGGGCAACCGGCGCTACTACCAGCACCACGAGGTGTTGCTGATCCGGCGCATCCGCGAGCTGCTGTACGAGCAGGGCTTCACGATCAGCGGGGCCCGCAACCGGCTCACCGAGCTGGTCCATTCGCGGTCATCCTCATCATCGTCGCCGGCTCCGATGGCCGACGCCGGACACGATGCGGAGCTCGACGGCGAACTCGACGCAATGGGGTCCGACTCCGAACTGTCGATCGACGGCGAGCCGGAAGACGCGCCCATTCCGCAACCGGTCGTGATCATCGACGAGGTGTCGCTGACGCAGATGCGCGAAGAGCTGATCTCGATCCGCCATCTGCTGGTTGCGTGAGGGCTGGTTGCCTGAGCTGAATCGCCGGTTTTCCACGCTATACTGCGCGGCTTACGTCGGGGTGTAGCGCAGCCTGGTAGCGCACTTGCATGGGGTGCAAGGGGTCGCGAGTTCGAATCCCGCCACCCCGACCATAGAGATCGAAGCCATACCGGTTGGCCCCACCAACCAGCACGAAGAGAAGCCCGTTGAGGTCCAACGTGAGGTCCAGCACCTCAGGTTTGACTTTCGCGGGCTTTGTGCTTTTCAGATCCGTCCACGCGAACGAACACCCGCTGCAGCAGCACGCCGTGTTCCCTGCGCCCCGGTGCACCGCTCAGCCCGAACTGGCGGATCGCGCCGATGACGCTCACCGCTTCGATCAAGCTCGACGTCTCGATCAAGCGGTAGACGCGGTGCTCGCTGTCCTCGACGCCGAAGATCATCTGCACGCCGTCAGGTCGGCTCGCCACGTCGATGGTGTCGAGGGCGTTCATCAGGGCTTCGTCTTCCACGGGATGGTGGCCATCGATGATCAGGCGGCTGCGCATGGTGCATGGGTCGTACTGCTGAGGACGCGGGAGATGTTCGGGCCATGCCACCGCGTCGACCATCGGCGCCTTCCGACCTTCGCGTAGGAACAGATCCCTTTGCAGCGCGAGGTCGATGACATGCGATGACATGCGGCCGCCGCGCGGATAGATTGAGGGTCGCCATGCCCGCCTCCATCCACACGCTGTCGACCAAGCCTCCCGCACATCCCGCTGCGCCGCTCGGCGCGAGCGTGCCCCTGCCACCGAGCAAGACGGTGCTGCTGCTGGTCGACTTCATCAACCCGCTCGAATTTCCGCAGGCCCGCCAGCTCGAAGCAGCGGCCGTCCGTGCGGCAAAAGCTGCCGCAAGCTTGAAGGCCCGGCTCGCCCGCGCCGGCGTGACGACGATCTACGCGAACGACAACTACGGGCATTGGCAGTCCGACTTTCGCGAGCTGCTCGCGCATTGCATCGAATCGGGCGGCGTGGCGGGATGGATGGCGCAGGCATTGGCCCCGTCATCGCGCGATCTGGTGATCCTGAAACCCCGGCACTCCGCGTTCTTCGCCACGCCGCTGGAGTTGCTGCTCGGCCAGATGCGCACCAAGCACCTGGTGATCGCCGGTCTCGCCGCGGACATCTGCGTCCAGCTCACCGCGATGGATGCCAACCTGCGTGGCTTCGAGCTGTGGGTTCCGAGCGACTGCACCGCAGCCGAGACCTCCAGCGGGTGCGCCGCGAGCCTCGGCTACATGAAGCGGGTGCTGAAGGCGCGCACCGCGAAATCCAGCGCAGAGCTGCCGGCCGGCTGGTGAGCCCACCGGCTTCGGGAACACGGCTTGCCGCATCGGGTCGGGCGTCGCAGCCGCGACGCGAGGCCAGGAGAACGCGTTGAAAGCTCTCACGTACCACGGCTCGAACGACGTGCGGATCGGACCTGCACATCTACCGCGGCAAGATCCAACGACCAACCCCGGGCGCGGCGCCATCCTCAACAAGAAGAGCACGCGGCCGGGGGCGGGCCTGATCGGCTACAGCCACCTGTATGGCGGCTATCCCGGCGGGCAGGCCGAGTACGTGCGGGTGCCGCGCGCCAATGTCGGACCGCTGGTCATTCCCGATTCGACGCTGACCGACGAGCAGTTGCTGTTCCCGTCGGACATCCTGCCCACCGGCTACCAGGCGGTGGACCCGGCGGCCTTCATCGTCGACCGCACCAATTTCCGAGGCCTCGCCGCGCCAGGCGATCGCCGCCACGCGCCGCGGCGGCATCGTCAGCGTTCCGGGCGTCTATGCCGGCTTCATCCACGGCTTCCTGTTCGGTGATGCGTTCGAGAAGGGCCTGACCTTCAAGGGCGGCCAGACCCATGCGCAGCGCTTCATGCCGGAGTTGCTCGACCGCATTGCCAAGGGCGAGCTGCGGCCGGACACGATCATCAGGCACCGGATGCCGCTGAGCGAAGCCGCGGCCGGCTACCAGGTCTTCAACGAGAAGCGCGAAGCCTGCCGCAAGGTGGTGCTCTTGCCGGGCTGAGCTGCGCCGACGGCCCAGTCCAGCACGGTGGCGGGTTCGTCGATCGGGGGCTCGTTGTTCGGCAGGCCGGGACAAGGTACGCCGATTGCCCCGGTTGCTCGTCCATGGCACCCAGGGAGAAAAAATGATGCCTGCACTCGCGCGGCTGTTCACGCCGCTGGTCTCGCTCACCTGTCTCGTCGCGGCCGTGCCGTGCTCGCTGGCAGCCGATCCGCCTCCGCCCGACACCACCTACCGACCCTTGCCGACCTTGCCGTTTTCTGCAGTCAAGTCCGCCGACGAGGCGCAGAAGCCGGCGGTGATGCAACGTCAGGCGGCCTTGCTGAACCAGCGCTACGACCTGGCGAATCGCCCGATGCCGGGCGTGATGATGTCCGGCGGCCGCCGTGCGGTGCAGGACGGCGTGCGCGTGCGACTGTCGCCCGGCCAGAGCTGGGATGGCCTGGGCCGCCTGACCCCGGCCGAGTTGCGCGATCGCAATCTGCTGCCCGACGGCTTCAAGCCGCTGCCGCACGTGAAGCAGGCCACCGGTGGCCAGGTGTTCCCGACGCGCCAGATCGACGAGATCGCACGCCTGGAGCAACGCGACCTGCGGCGCTTCGACGTCGACTTCGACCTGCCCGACCACCTGACGCCGGAGTTCCCGTCGCCGATCTTCCTGACCACGCACCCCGAGCTGGGCGATGTCTCGCGCGGCCAGGTGCTGGCGTTGACGAACTACTACGACATCCTGCTGGGCATCGTCACGCCGGTGCAGATGGAAGGCATGCGGCTGCTGCTGACGCCGTTTCCGCAGGAGGAGTTCAACCAGACCGAGGACCGCAAGGTTGCCGCACCCAGCCGCGGCGTGACCTGCATGGACTGCCACGTCAACTTCAACACCAATGCCGCGTTCCACCTGACGCCGGATCTTCGCCCGCAGGCGGCACGCTTCCGGCTCGACAGCACCAGCCTGCGCGGCCTGTTCAACCAGCAGATCCACGGCTCCAAGCGTTCGCTGCGCTCGGTCGAGGACTTCACCGAATTCGAGCAGCGCACCGCCTACTTCAACGGCGACCACGTCAGCGCCGCGCGCAAGGGGGTGAACCTGCCCGACCGCGCGAGCCAGGTCGCGATGATGGCGCAGATGCAGAACATCGTCGACTTCCCGCCGGCGCCCAAGCTCGATCCGGCGGGGCGGCTGGACCCGGCGCACGCGACGCAGAAGGAGTTGGCGGGCGAGAAGCTGTTCACCGGCAAGGCGCGCTGCGCCGAGTGCCATGTGCCGGCCACCGCGTTCATGGACCAGCAGATGCACGACCTGAAGCTGGAGCGCTTCTACCGCACCGGCGTCGCCGCCAACGACCTCGTGCCGGTGCCCGATGGCCCGATCAAGACCTTCACGCTGCGCGGCATCAAGGACACGCCGCCGTATTTGCACGACGGGCGGTTGCTGACGCTGGCGGACACCGTCGAGTTCTTCAACCTGGTGCTGGGGCTGAAGCTGAGCCAGCCCGAGAAGGACGCGCTCGTCAGCTACATGCTGGCGCTGTGACGCTGGCCGACGCCTGAGAAGCGCGTCATTGGCTCGCGGCGGAAGCCGCCGGTGCCGCCACCTCGGCCGCTGCCGGCGCGCTCGCCGACATCGTCGTCGGCGCCCCGTGCTGCTCGTCCATCGCCTTCGCGGTGGCCGCCATGCCGGTCGGCAGCAGCGGCACGATCAGCAGGGCGACGATGTTGATGATCTTGATCAGCGGGTTCACCGCCGGCCCGGCCGTGTCCTTGTACGGGTCGCCGACGGTGTCGCCGGTGACGGCCGCCTTGTGCGCCTCGGAGCCCTTGCCGCCATGGTGGCCGTCCTCGATGTACTTCTTCGCGTTGTCCCAGGCGCCGCCGCCGGTGCACATCGAGATCGCGACGAACAGCCCGGTGACGATGGTGCCCATCAGCAGCCCGCCGAGCGCGGCCGGGCCGAGCAGCATGCCGACCGCGATCGGCACGACCACCGGCAGCAGGCTCGGGATGATCATTTCCTTGATGGCCGCGGTGGTCAGCATGTCGACCGCCTTGCCGTATTCAGGCTTGCCGCTGCCGTCCATGATGCCCTTGATGTCGCGGAACTGGCGGCGCACTTCCTCGACCACCGCGCCGGCGGCACGGCCCACCGCCTCCATCGCCATCGCGCCGAACAGGTACGGGATCAGCCCGCCGATGAACAGCCCGACGATCACGCGCGGCTCCGACAGGTCGAAGCTGACCGTCATGCCGCGCGCCGTCAGCGCATGCGTGTAGTCGGCGAACAGCACCAGCGCCGCCAGGCCGGCCGAGCCGATCGCATAGCCCTTGGTGACGGCCTTGGTCGTGTTGCCGACCGCGTCGAGCGGGTCGGTGACGTCGCGCACGCTGTCGGGCAGCCCGGCCATCTCGGCGATGCCGCCGGCGTTGTCGGTGATCGGCCCGTAGGCGTCGAGCGCGACGATGATGCCGGCCATGCTGAGCATCGCGGTCGCGGCGATCGCGATGCCGTACAGCCCGGCGAGCTGGTACGACGCCAGGATCGCGATGCACACGAAGATCACCGGCCAGGCGGTCGAGCGCATCGACACGCCCAGACCCGCGATGATGTTGGTGCCGTGCCCGGTGGTCGAGGCCTGCGCGACGTGCTGCACCGGCTTGTAGTTGGTGCCGGTGTAGTACTCGGTGATCCACACCATCGCGGCGGTCAGCACCAGGCCGACCACGCAGGCGCCGAACAGCCGCATCTGCGTGCCGGCGCCGAGCGCGTCGTCGGGCATCGCGTAGCGCGTGATGAAGAAGAAGCCGACCAGCGAGATCAGCCCGGCGACGATCAGGCCCTTGTACAGCGCCGGCATCACGTTCTTCATGCCGGGCGTCGCCTTCACGACGCTGCAGCCGATGATCGACGAGATGATCGAGAAGCCGCCCAGCACCAGCGGGTAGATCACCGCCTGCATCGAGGCCTGCGTGACCGTCAGCGCGCCGAGCGCCATCGTCGCGATCAGCGTGACGGCATAGGTCTCGAACAGGTCGGCGGCCATGCCGGCGCAGTCGCCGACGTTGTCGCCCACGTTGTCGGCGATCACCGCCGGGTTGCGCGGGTCGTCCTCGGGGATGCCGGCCTCGACCTTGCCGACCAGGTCGGCGCCGACGTCGGCGCCCTTCGTGAAGATGCCGCCGCCCAGCCGCGCGAAGATCGAGATCAGCGACGCGCCGAACGCGAAGCCGAGCAGCGGCTTCAGCGTGGCCGACAGGTTCTCGGGTGCCACCGAGGCCTGGCCGCTGATCACCATGAAGAACAGCGTGACGCCCAGCAGCCCGAGGCCGACCACCAGCATTCCGGTGATCGCGCCACCCTTGAAGGCGACGTCGAGCGCCGGCGCCATGCCCTGCGTGGCGGCCTGTGCGGTGCGCACGTTGGCCTTCACCGACACGTTCATGCCGATGAAGCCGCAGGCGCCCGACAGCACCGCGCCGAGCACGAAGCCGACGGCGGTGGTGAGGGGCAGGACGATGGCGATCAGGATCGCGAGCACCACGCCCACGATGGCGATGGTCTTGTATTGGCGGGCCAGGTAGGCGGCAGCGCCTTGCTGGATCGCCGCCGCGATCTCCTGCATGCGGGGGTTGCCCGCGTCGCGGCTCAGGATCCAGCTTCGTTGCACGAAGCCATACACCACTGCGGCAATCCCGCAGGCCAGCGCAAAGTACAGCGCCAAGTTCGTGGACATCAGGTCTCCTTCCTCGTTCGTTCGTTGATGATCGGAATCGAGAGTCGTGCCCGACTGCACAGGGGCGCACGAGGCCGCGCGAGCCCTGACGGGTCTGCGGCGCATGCTACGGGATGACCCGCCTTGAAGGCAACGAAACCCGTCATGGTGTTTTCCAGCGGACAGGGGCGCAGCTAAAATCCGGGTTATCCCTCGCGATCCCTGACTCTTATCCAGAGAACCTCATGAGCCTGCACAAAGTCCCCCCCGGCGCCAAGGCGCCCGAGCAGTTCAACGTGATCATCGAGATCCCGATGAACGCCGACCCGATCAAGTACGAGGTCGACAAGGAAAGCGGCGTGCTGTTCGTCGACCGCTTCATGACGACCGCGATGCACTACCCCTGCAACTACGGCTACGTGCCGCAGACGCTGTCCGACGACGGCGACCCGGTCGACGTGCTCGTGATCACGCCGTTCCCGCTGTCGCCCGGCGTGGTCGTCACCTGCCGCCCGATCGGCGTGCTGAAGATGGAAGACGAGGCCGGCGGCGACAGCAAGCTGCTCGCGGTGCCGATCGACAAGGTGCTGCCGATCTACACCCATTGGCAGAAGCCCGAAGACATCAACCAGATGCGCCTGAAGGCGATCCAGCACTTCTTCGAGCACTACAAGGACCTCGAGGCCGGCAAGTGGGTCAAGGTCACCGGCTGGGAAGGCCCGGAATCGGCCAAGGCCGAGATCACCAGCGGGCTGGCCGCGTACAAGAAGGCCGAGGCCGAGAAGGCCTGAGTCACGCGACATCACGGGCCGTCACGAACGGACACCGAGCAGAAGGGGAGCCGCGTGCTCCCCTTTGTCATGGTGGAACCTTGCAGCAGGGCCGCGCTCTACACTGCCCGCTTCGCTTCGATCACCCGCCCCATGCTGAAACGCTTCCTGCCTGTCGTTCTCATCGCCGCTGGTGCCTTGTTGGTGCAGACGGCTTCCGCGCAGGCCCTGCCTGGCGGCATCGCCAAGGTCCAGGTCGTCGAGGGCATCACCGAGTACCGCCTGCCCAACGGCCTGCAGCTGCTGCTGATCCCCGATGATTCCAAGCCGACGACCACGGTCAACATGACCTACCACGTCGGCTCGCGGATGGAGAATTACGGCGAGACCGGCATGGCCCACCTGCTGGAGCACCTGCTGTTCAAGGGCTCGCCGAAGCACCGCACCGTGTGGGCCGAGTTCACCAAGCGCGGGCTGGCCGCCAACGGCAGCACCTGGTTCGATCGCACCAACTACTTCGCGAGCTTCTCGGCCAACGACGAGAACCTGAAGTGGTACCTCGACTGGCAGGCCGATGCGATGGTCAACAGCTTCATCGCGCGCCGCGACCTCGACACCGAGATGACCGTGGTGCGCAACGAGATGGAGATGGGCGAGAACAGCCCCGACCGCATCCTGCTGCAGAAGACCGTCGCCACGATGTACGAGTGGCACAACTACGGCAAGGACACCATCGGCGCGCGCGCCGATGTCGAGAACGTCGACATCCCGCGCCTGCAGGCCTTCTACCGCCAGTACTACCAGCCCGACAACGCGACGCTGATCGTCTCGGGCAAGTTCGAGCCGGCCAAGGTGCTGCGCTGGGTCGGCGACGCCTTCGGCAAGATCCGCAAGCCCACCCGCAAGCTGCCGGTGCAGTACACGCTCGACCCGGCGCAGGATGGCGAGCGCAGCGTCACGCTGCGCCGCTCGGGCGGCACGCCGCAGATCTTCGCGGCCTACCACGTGCCGCCGGCCGCACACCCCGACTACCCGGCGATCGAGGTGCTCGACCTGGTGATGGGCGACACCCCCTCCGGCCGCCTGCACAAGCGCCTGACCGAGAAGCAGCTGGCTGCCAGCACCTTCGGCTTCGCGCAGGCGCTGGCCGAGCCGGGCTTCACGCTGTTCGGCGCGCAGCTGGCGCCGGGCCAGGCGGTCGAGCCGGCGCGCGAGGCGCTGCTCGCCACCGTCGAATCGACCGCCACCGAGCCGATCACCGACGAGGAATTCAAGCGTGCCCAGGGCAAGTGGCTGAAGGCCTGGGAACAGGCCTTCACGAACCCCGAGACGGTCGGCGTCTCGCTCAGCGAATCGGTGGCCCAGGGTGACTGGCGTTTGTTCTTCCTGCTGCGCGACCGCGTGCGCGACCTGAAGCTGGCCGACGTGCAGCGCGTCGCCGACCAGCGCTTCATCGCATCGAACCGCACGCTGGGCATCTACCTGCCGACCGACAAGCCCCAGCGCGCACCGGCGCCTGCCAAGGTCGACGTGGTGGCCGAGCTGAAGGGCTTCCAGCCGCAGCAGGCGCAGGCCAACGCCGAAGCCTTCGACAGCGCGCCGGCCAACATCGACCAGCGCACGCAACGCTTCCAGGTCGGCGGCATCAAGGCGGCGCTGCTGCCCAAGGCCTCGCGCGGCGGCACCGTGCATGCCACGCTGACGCTGCACTTCGGCACCGACAAGAGCCTGTTCGGCCTGAATGACGTGCCCGACATGACGGCCGCGCTGATCGACAAGGGCACCGCGACGCTGACCCGCCAGCAGGTGCAGGACCGGCTCGACGAGCTGAAGACCGAGATGGGCATCAGCGGCGGGCCGGGGCGCGTGAGCGTCGGCCTGCTGTCGCGCCGCGAGACCTTGCCGCAGGCGATCGCGCTGGTCGCCGACCTGCTGCGCAACGCCAGCCTGCCGGCCGACGCGCTCGACGAGCTGAAGCGCCAGACGCTCGCCGCGATCGAGCAGCAGCGCAAGGAGCCCGAGAGCGTGGTCGACAACGCGCTCGGCCGCATCGGCAACCCGTACCCGCGTGGCGACGTGCGCTACGTGCGCAGCTTCGACGAGATGGTGGCGGACGTCGGCGGCCTGAAGCGCGAGCAGCTGCAGGCCTTCCACCAGCGCTTCTACAGCGCGGCGCATGGCGAGTTCGGCGCGGCCGGCGACATGGACGTGCCGGCCGTCAAGGTGGCGCTGCAGGCCGCGTTCGGCAACTGGCAGAACAGCGAGCCGTATGCGCGCGTGCTGCAGCCGCTGGTGCCGATCCCGCCGCAGCGCGTGGTGCTGCCGACGCCCGACAAGCAGAACGCGACGATGCTGGTGCGCCTGGGCGTGCCGCTGCAGGACAGCGATGCCGACTACCCGCCGCTGATGATGGCGAACTACCTGCTCGGCTCGGGCGGCAGCTCGCGCCTGTGGAAGCGCATCCGCGAGAGCGACGGCCTGTCGTACGACGTGCGCAGCCGCGTCAGCTGGAACAACCAGGAGCCGCATTCCGAATGGCAGGCCAGCGCGATCTTCGCGCCGCAGAACCAGCCGAAGGTCGAGGCCGCCTTCAAGGAAGAAGTGGCGCGCGCGCTGAAGGACGGCTTCACTGCGCAGGAGCTGGCCGAGGGCCAGCGCGGGCTGCTGGCCTTCCGCCGGCTGTCGCGCGCGCAGGACGGCAACCTGGCCGGCGCGCTCGCCAGCAACGAGGAACTGGGCCGCACGTTCGCGGTGTCGGCGCGCGTCGACGATGCCTTGTCCAAGCTGACGCTGGAGCAGGTGAACGCCGCGCTGCGCACCTATGTGAAGCCGGACGCCTTCGTCAGCGGCTTCGCGGGCGACTTCAAGCCCTGATCAATCGCTTGATGACACGGGCGCCTGCTTGAACGGCAGGCGCTCGTTCAGTTCATCGAGGTAGCCCTCGACCGCCGAGCCCTCTCGGGCGAGGAAATCGCCGACCGCCTCGGCGAACTGCGGATGCGCGAGCCAATGTGCCGACCAGGTCTGCACCGGCAGCAGGCCGCGGGCCATCTTGTGCTCGCCCTGCGCGCCGCCTTCGAAGCGGCGGAAACCGTGCTCGATGCACCAGGCGAGCGGCTGGTAGTAGCAGGCCTCGAAGTGCAGGCAGGAGATGTGCTCGGTCGCGCCCCAGTAGCGGCCGTACGCAACCCCGCGCGCCGCATCGACGCCGATCAGCGACACCGCGATGCGCTCACCGTCTTTCCACGCGACGAACAGCACCCAGTTCTCGGGCATCGTGCGCGCCATGCGGGCGAAGAAGTCGCGCGTGAGGTAGGGTGTGGAGTGGTGGGCGCGGTAGGTGAGGACGTAGCAGCGGTAGAAGAAGTCCCACAGGTCCTCGTCGATCTCGCGGCCCGCGTGGGTCGTGAAGCTGACGCCGGCCTCGGCGACGCGGCGGCGTTCCTGCTGGATCTTCTTGCGCTTCTCGCGCTGCAGGCTGGCGAGGAAATCGGCGAAGCCGTCATACGGCTGCGGCTCGCGGTTGACCCAGTGGAACTGCACCGTGCTGCGCATCATCCAGCCCATGTCGCGCGCGGCCTGCTGGTCGCGTTCGTCGAGGAACAGCAGGTGGGCGGACGACAGCTTCGCATCGTGCGCGATCTGCATCATCGCGGACAGCAGCGCGCGCCGCGCGCCGTCGTCGCGCGCCATCAGCCGCGGGCCGGGCACCGGCGTGAACGGCACCGCACCCAGCAGCTTCGGGTAGTAGCGCAGGCCGTGGCGCTGGTAGGCGTCGGCCCAGGCCCAATCGAACACGTACTCGCCGTATGAATGGTCCTTCAGGTACAGCGGGCAGGCGGCAGCCAGCGTGCTGCCTTTGCCGGCGCCGTCGTCGATCAGCAGGAACTGCGGCATCCAGCCGGTCTCGGCCACCGCGCTGGCCGACGCGTGCAGCGCCGCGAGGTACTCGTGGCGCATGAACGGCGCGGCCGAGGGCTGCGCATCGAGCAGCGCGTTCCACTGCGCGGCATCGATCTCGCCGGGGTCGCCGACGACCCGGATGACATAATCTTTGGAGCTCTTTTCCGCAGGCATATTCGCTGGTCTATGGCATCAAACACAAGGGTTCGCGTCGCACTGGCGCAGATCAACGCCACGGTCGGCGACCTGGCCGGCAACGCACGCCAGATCATCGACAGCGCGCGGCGTGCGCACGAGCAGGGCGCCAGGGTGGTGCTGACGCCCGAACTGAGCCTGTGCGGCTACCCACCCGAAGACCTGCTGCTGCGGCCGGCGTTCATGCAGGCCTGTGCGCAGGCCCTGGCCGAGTGCGCGGCGGCGTTGGCGCCGCTCGAAGGTCTGCATGTGGTGGTCGGGCATCCGCATCAATGGGGTGAGCACGGCGATGTTAGGTCGAAGTCGATGGCCGTGCAGCAGCGCTTCAATGCGGCCTCGGTGCTGGCCGGGGGACGCGTCATCGCCACCTACTGCAAGCGAGAGCTGCCCAACTACCAGGTGTTCGACGAACGCCGTTATTTCGCGTCGGGGCGCGATGCCGGGCTCGAGGCCGTCGTGTTCGAGGTCGACGGGCTGCGCTTCGGCATTAACATCTGCGAGGACGCCTGGTTCGAGGAACCGGCGCAGCAGGCGAAGGCCGCCGGTGCCGACGTGCTGTGCGTGCTGAACGCGTCGCCGTTCCACCTCGGCAAGCTCGAGGAGCGCGAAGAACGCATGGCCGCGCTGGTGCGCAGCACCGGGATGCCGCTGCTGTACTCGCACCTGAACGGCGGGCAGGACGAGGTGGTGTTCGACGGCGCGTCGTTCGCGCTCGATGCGCAGGGCCTTGTCGCGGCGCGCGCGCCGATGTTCGAGGAGGCGCTGACGCTGGTGGATTTCGACGCCGGCCGGCCCACCGGTCCGATCGCGCCGGTGCCCACGCTGGAAGCGCAGGCCTGGGCCGCACTCGTCACCGGCGTGCGCGACTACGTCGGCAAGAACGGATTCCCCGGCGTGCTGATCGGGCTGAGCGGCGGCATCGATTCGGCGCTGGTGCTGGCGGTCGCGGTCGATGCGCTCGGCGCCGACAAGGTGCGCGCGGTGATGATGCCGTCGCCGTACACCGCCGACATCTCGTGGATCGACGCGCGCGACATGGCCGAGCGGCTGTCGGTGCGCTACGACGAGATCTCGATCGTGCCGATGTTCGAGGCCTTCCGCGCCAGCCTCGCCGCCGAGTTCGCCGGCCGCGCCGAGGATGCGACCGAAGAGAACATCCAGGCGCGCGTGCGCGGCACGCTGCTGATGGCCTTGTCGAACAAGTTCGGCAGCATCGTGCTGACCACCGGCAACAAGAGCGAGATGGCGACCGGCTACTGCACGCTGTACGGCGACATGGCGGGCGGCTTCGCGGTGATCAAGGACGTGGCGAAGACGCTGGTCTACCGGCTCGCGAACTGGAAGAACGCGCAGGGCCGCGAGGTGATCCCCCAGCGCATCATCACGCGACCGCCGTCGGCCGAGCTGCGCCCGGACCAGAAGGATCAGGACAGCCTGCCGCCCTACGAGGTGCTCGACGCGATCCTGCAGCGCTACATGGAAGACGACCAGTCGATCGAGCAGATCGTCGCGGCCGGGTTCGATGCGGCCGACGTCGAGCGGGTCACGCGGCTGATCAAGATCAACGAATACAAGCGCCGCCAGTCGCCGGTGGGCATCCGCGTCACCCACCGCGCGTTCGGGCGCGATTGGCGTTACCCCATCACATCGAGGTTCCGCGCTTAAACTACGTCGATCCCATCCATCCGGAGACCGCCATGAAACAGATCACCGCGATCGTGAAGCCGTTCAAGCTCGAGGAAGTCCGCGAAGCCTTGGCCGATGTCGGCGTGACCGGCCTGACGGTGACCGAGGTCAAGGGCTTCGGCCGCCAGAAGGGGCACACCGAGCTGTACCGGGGTGCCGAGTACGTCGTCGACTTCCTGCCGAAGGTGAAGGTCGAGGTGGTGGTCAAGGATGGCGATGTCGATCGCTGCATCGACGCGATCGTCAAGGCCGCCAAGACCGGCAAGATCGGCGACGGCAAGATCTTCGTGACGGCGGTCGAGCAGGTGGTGCGCATCCGCACCGGCGAGACGGACGAAGCGGCCGTCTGACGCACTCTTGCACCGGAATGGGGCCCGCCGCGAGCGGGCCTTTTTCATGGCGGCGTCAGATCGAGCGGTAATCGTCGGGCTGGTGCGCGCCGCCCGCGAGCGTTGCCAGCTGGGTCAGCAGCGCCTCGGCATCGTCCGAAACGTTCAGCAGTTCGTGCTGCGCCGTCGACAGGAAGCCGGCGTCGATGGTCTTGGCCAGGAAGGCCAGCAGCTCGTCGTAGTAGCCCGCGACATTGAGCAGGCCGATCGGCTGGTCGTGGTAGCCGAGCTGGCGCCAGGTCCAGACCTCGAACAGCTCCTCGAAGGTGCCGATGCCGCCCGGCAGCGCGAGGAACGCGCTGGCGCGCTCGGCCATCATCTTCTTGCGTTCGTGCATCGTGTCGACCACGTGCAGCTCGGTCAGGCCGGGGTGGCCGAGCTCGCGCGACATCAGCGCATGCGGGATCACGCCGACCACCGTGCTGCCGGCCGCCAGCGTGGCATCGGCCACCACGCCCATCAGCCCGGCCCGGCCGCCGCCGTACACCAGGCGCCAGCCGCGCTCGCCGATCAGCGTGCCGACGCGGCGGGCCGCAGCTTCATGGGCCGGGTCAGTGCCGCTGCGCGAGCCGCAGTAGACGCAGACCGAGAAAGGTGTCGTCGGGGAAACGGCGCTCATGGCATGAAGCGGTGCCACAGCGCGGCCAGCCAGATGCAGCCGCACAGCATCAGCGACAGGAACACCGCCGCGCTGGCCAGGTCCTTGGCGCGCTTCGAGAGGTCGTGCAGCTCGAACGAGACCCGGTCGACCACCGCCTCGATGCCGGAATTCAGCAGCTCGACGATCAGCACCAGCAGCACCGAGCCGGCCAGCAGCGCGGTCTCGATCCAGGTGCGGCCGAGCCACAGCGCCGCGGGCAGCAGGAACACGGCAAGCCAGGTCTCCTGGCGGAAGGCGCTTTCGCCGTGGTAGGCCGTTTTCAGGCCTTCGATGGAGTAGCCGGTGGCGCGGATCACGCGTTCCAGACCGGTGCGTCCTTTGTAGGGATTCGTCATGGGCCGCGATTGTGCCCTGAGCCGATGACGGCCCGACGCGCGCTCAGGCCGGGCTGGCGGGTGGCGAGGCGGGTGGAGTGGGTGGAGCGTCGACCAGGCGGGTGCCGCACAGCGCGTCATGCCAGAACTGGCGCTGCGGGTGCAGCAGCGCGAGCAGCGCGTAGGCGACGATGCCGACGCCGAGCGCGGCGAACATCTCCTTGCCGGCCCAGCCGTTCAGGCGGGCGAGCGCCCAGGCCGGCGCGATCCAGATCCAGCTCGCGAAGTAGCGGGCGAGCGCATGCCACTGCGTCAGCGGCCGCCCGTCGGCCGCGACGACCCGGATGCGCCAGGTCTGCATCGGCAGCGTCTGGCCGCGGCGCGACCAGAACCAGGTGAAGTACAGGCCGTAGATGATGAAGGCGATGTAGCGCAGCTCGACGCCATGCTCACGGCCGGTGACGGCGACGAAGATGGCGCCGATCGCGCCGGGGATCAGGCCGATGCCGAACAGGATCAGCCCTTCGTAGACGAAGCAGGCCATGCGGCGCTTCAGGCTGGGCGCGCGCAGCGGCGCTGCGGCCAGCGCCGGTGTGGAACTCATCGCTGCGGCTTGCCGGCGGCCGGGGCCGACGCCGGAACCGAGCGGGTCGCGGCGGCCTGCGGGCCGCGCTTCGGCAGCAAGGTGGCGCTGTCGACGAGCCCGGGGGCCGTGGCGATCTTCGGCAGGCCGGTCTGCTGGTGGGCCGGCGGGGTGGGGCGCTTCGAGATCAGGTTGGTCGTCGCGCCCGGCTGCGCCTGCGCCACCGTAGGCGCCACGGCCTTCGGGCGGGCGGCGTACGCGGTGTTCGGAACGATGCTCGATTTCGCTTCGGAAGCGTCGCCGTCAGGCTCCTTGCCGGCTTTCGGGGCAGGCGCCTTGTGCTCGGCGCGCTCGGCCAGCTGCTTGCGCTGGTCGGGTGGCAGGGCCTTGTAGGCCTCCCACTGCGACTTGCGGTCCTGCGGCGCGACCTGCTGGGCTTCCTTGAAGTTCAGCCGGGCCTCGGCGCGCTCCTTCGGCGTCAGCTTGGCCCACTCGGCCATGCGCGACTGCACGCGCGCCTGCTCGGCCGGCGGCAGCGAGCCGAAACGCTCCGAGATCTCGATCCACTTGCGGCGGCGCGGGGCGTCGATGCTGTTCCAGTCACGCTGCAGTGGGCTCAGCGCGTGCTGTTGCGCCGGTGTCAGCGCCGACCAGGCGGGGCCGGCTCCATTCCCGGCGGGCGTTTGCTGCGACCA
This sequence comes from Rhizobacter sp. P5_C2, assembly GCF_054049715.1. NCBI lineage: Bacteria > Pseudomonadati > Pseudomonadota > Betaproteobacteria > Burkholderiales > Sphaerotilaceae > Rhizobacter > Rhizobacter sp. P5_C2. Next base: position 27,860 of record NZ_JBFULV010000017.1, read on the forward strand.
CGCCAGGCCCGCACAGGCCAGCAGCGCGCCCGCCAGCAGCGGCACGAAGCGGCGGCGCAGCGCGGGTGCGGCGGGGTCCTTGTCGAGGCGTCGAGTCACGAGCGCCTCGTTCAGTCGCGGGGAGTCTTGAGGAATTCCACGAAGCCGGGGTCGCTGTAGGCGTCCGGCGGCACGTCGTCGGACAGCAAGCTGGCGTCGATTTCAGCGGCAGCCGAAATCTGCGTGCTGCTGTGCCAGCGCTGGATCAGGATCAGGCCGGCAGCCAGCACCACCAGCGGCAGCACCGAGGCGATCTTGACGCCCCAGCCGCCCAGCAGCGCGAGCGACGGGCCGGAGCGGGAGACAGCACCCGCCGTCTCGGCGGCCAGCTTCGTGCGGGCACGGGCCAGCGCCTGCTCGCGCGCAAAGCGCAGGCGTTCGGAAATGTCGGGCGAAACTGCCTGAGATTGCTCGGTCAGGCGGGCGGACAGGCGGAGGGCGAAGCGCGTCTGGAGGGCGTCCAGCTCGGCGGCGGAGCGCGGTGGGGTGGGCAGTGCAGTGGTATGGCTGTTCATAGTTCGATTCCCTTCGACTTGAGGGCGTTGGCCAGAGCATGCACGGCACGCGAGCAATGGGTCTTCACGCTTCCTTCCGAGCACCCCATCACGGCGGCCGTCTCGGCGACATCGAGTTCCTCCCAGTAACGCAGCAGAAAGGCTTCCCGTTGACGTGTCGGAAGCTGGGCCACCTGCGCCTCGATGGCTAGCAGGATCTGAGCCCGGGAAACCGAATCGGCAGCGCTTTCAGTGGCGGGGGAGTCGCCCTGAAGCGCCAGAGTTTCCAGCAAATCGAAATCCCCGTCGTCGCTCGCGGATTCGAACTCGGAGAAATTGCGCACCACTGCATTGCGCACCTTCTGGCGCCGGAACCAGTCCATGGTGGCGTTCGACAGGATGCGCTGGAACACCAGCGGCAGTTCCGCGGCCGGGCGGTCGAAGTATTTCTCGGCCAGCCGGATCATCGAATCCTGGACGATGTCGAGCGCCGCATCGTCATCCCGCACGGCATACACCACGCGCTTGAAGGCACGCTTCTCGACGCTCTTGAGGAAATCGGAAAGTTCTTTTTCAGATGCCAAGGGGGATGCGCCTCGGGCCAGCCAGCCTGTCAAAACGGGGCGGATTATCTCACCGTCACCCGGTCAGGCGTCCCTTTCGCAGGAGATCGCTGCAAACCGGTGCCATAATCTCCCGTTGCACAACATTTGGTCTTGACTCAGCTGCCCGACCCCGGGCGCTGCAGTTTTTGATTGCGCAGGTACCACACCCGCCTCACGAGGGCGAGGGAAGGTGCACCGATGGTTTTTCGTCAGAGAAATTCACAAAGGTTCAACATGGACATGTCTGCCGCGGAAATCAAGCGTGCCGCTTCGGCACAACCGCACCCTTCTTCTCCCTCCGTCGAGCCGAACGGCTCCGAAATCCTCGTCCGCTGCCTGCAGGCCGAGAACGTCAAGTTCCTCTGGGGCTACCCCGGCGGCGCCGTCCTCTACATCTACGACGCGCTGTACAAGCAGGACACCATCGAGCACGTGCTGGTCCGCCATGAACAGGCGGCGATCCATGCCGCCGACGGCTATGCCCGCGCCACCGGCAATGTCGGCGTCGCGCTGGTCACGTCGGGCCCGGGCGTCACGAATGCCGTCACCGGCATCGCGACCGCCTACATGGATTCGATCCCGATGGTGATCATCACCGGGCAGGTCCCGACGGCGGCGATCGGCCTCGACGCCTTCCAGGAATGCGACACCGTCGGCATCACCCGCCCGATCGTCAAGCACAACTTCCTCGTGAAAGACGTGCGCGACCTCGCGACGACGCTCAAGAAGGCCTTCCACATCGCCCGCACCGGCCGGCCCGGCCCGGTCGTGGTCGACATCCCGAAGGACGTGTCGCAGAAGACGACCCCGTTTCACTACCCGCAGAGCGTCGAGATGCGCTCGTACAACCCGGTCCGCAAGGGCCATGGCGGGCAGATCCGCAAGGCGGTGCAGCTGCTGCTGGCCGCCAAGCGGCCGTACATCTACACCGGCGGCGGAGTGGTGCTGGGCAATGCGTCGGCCGAGCTGCGCGAGCTGGTCAACCTGCTCGGCTACCCGTGCACCAACACGCTGATGGGACTGGGCGCGTTCCCGGCCAGCGACCCGAAGTTCCTCGGCATGCTCGGCATGCACGGCACCTACGAAGCCAACATGACGATGCAGAACTGCGACGTCCTGCTGGCGGTCGGCGCGCGCTTCGATGACCGCGTGATCGGCAACCCGAAGCACTTCGCGTCCGTCGAGCGCAAGATCGTCCACATCGACATCGACCCCTCGTCGATCTCGAAGCGCGTCAAGGTCGACATCCCGATCGTCGGCGACGTGAAGGACGTGCTGCAGGAGCTGATCGCCCAGATCCGCGAGGCGCAGGCCCGCCCCGACGTGCAGGCGCTGTCGGCCTGGTGGGGCCAGATCAACGAATGGCGCAAGCGCGAGTGCCTGTCGTACAAGAACAGCACCGAGGTCATCAAGCCGCAGGCCGTCGTCGAGAAGCTCTGGGAACTGACGAAGGACCGCGACACCTACATCACCTCCGACGTCGGCCAGCACCAGATGTGGGCCGCGCAGTTCTACCGCTTCGACGAGCCGCGCCGCTGGATCAATTCCGGCGGGCTGGGCACGATGGGCGTCGGGCTGCCGTACGCGATGGGCATCAAGCTCGCGAAGCCCGATGCCGACGTGTTCTGCATCACCGGCGAGGGCTCGATCCAGATGTGCATCCAGGAGCTGTCGACCTGCCTGCAGTACAAGACGCCGGTCAAGATCGTCTCGCTGAACAACCGCTACCTGGGCATGGTGCGGCAGTGGCAGGAGCTCGACTACGGCGGCCGCTACTCGCACAGCTACATGGACGCGCTGCCCAACTTCGTCAAGCTGGCCGAGGCCTACGGCCATGTCGGCCTGCTGGTCGAGAAGCCGTCGGATGTCGAGCCCGCGCTGCGCGAGGCGATCAAGCTGAAGGACCGCACGGTGTTCCTCGACATTCGCACCGATCCGACCGAGAACGTCTGGCCGATGGTCCAGGCCGGCAAGGGCATCAGCGAGATGCGACTGGGGTCCGAAGACCTGTGACGCGCTGAACATCGGCCAGGGCGGCGCGTCACCGCGCGCCGTCGACCGCCGGTGGAATGCACGATCGCCGCTTCGGCAATTCGAGGTTCAACCTTCCATCATCGACACAGCGTGGCCAAGGCCCGTCGGTTACCGCCGCCGGTCTGAAGAGCGCGCTCCAACGACCATGAAACACATCATCGCCTTGCTGCTCGAGAACGAACCGGGCGCGCTGTCGCGCGTCGTCGCGCTGTTCTCGGCCCGCGGATACAACATCGAGAGCCTGACCGTCGCGCCCACCGAGGATGCCTCGCTGTCGCGCATGACCATCGTGACGACCGGCTCCGACGAGGTGATCGAGCAGATCACCAAGCACCTGAACCGGCTCATCGAGGTGGTCAAGGTCGTCGACCTGACCGAAGGCGCCTTCACCGAACGCGAGCTGATGCTCATCAAGGTGCGCGCCGTCGGCAAGGAACGCGAAGAGATGAAGCGCATGGCCGACATCTTCCGCGGCCGCATCATCGACGTCACCGAGAAGAGCTACACCATAGAACTCACCGGCGATGCGTCCAAGCTCGATGCCTTCATCGAAGCGATCGACCGCAGCGCCATCCTCGAAACCGTGCGCACCGGCACCAGCGGGATCGGTCGCGGCGAGCGCATCCTGCGCGTCTGATCGTCTCGATCAATCCACTCACCCCGCAAGACTGACCTGTTTTTTCTGGAGAAGACCATGAAGGTTTATTACGACAAGGATGCTGACCTGAGCCTGGTGAAGGGCAAGAACGTCACGATCATCGGCTACGGCTCGCAGGGCCATGCGCACGCGCAGAACCTGAACGACAGCGGCGTCAAGGTCACCGTCGGCCTGCGCAAGGGCGGGGCCTCGTGGTCCAAGGCCGAGAAGGCGGGCCTGAAGGTCGCCGAGATCGCCGATGCGGTGAAGGCCGCCGACGTCGTCATGATCCTGCTGCCCGACGAGCAGATCGCGTCGGTCTACAAGAACGAGGTCGAGCCGAACATCAAGCAGGGCGCATCGCTTGCGTTCGCGCACGGCTTCAACGTGCACTACGGCCAGGTCGTGCCGCGCGCCGACCTCGACGTGTGGATGGTCGCGCCGAAGGCGCCGGGCCACACCGTGCGCTCGACCTACACCCAGGGTGGCGGCGTGCCGCACCTGATCGCCGTCTATGCCGACAAGACCGGCAAGGCGCGTGACCTGGCGCTGTCGTACGCGGCGGCCAACGGCGGCGGCAAGGCCGGCGTGATCGAGACCAACTTCCGCGAAGAGACCGAGACCGACCTGTTCGGCGAGCAGGCCGTGCTGTGCGGTGGCGCCGTCGAGCTGATCAAGGCCGGGTTCGAGACGCTGACCGAAGCCGGCTACGCGCCGGAGATGGCCTACTTCGAGTGCCTGCACGAACTGAAGCTGATTGTCGACCTGATCTATGAAGGCGGCATCGCCAACATGAACTACTCGATCTCGAACAACGCCGAGTACGGCGAGTACGTGACCGGGCCGAAGATCGTGACGGACGAAACCCGCCAGGCCATGCGCCAGGCGCTGAAGGACATCCAGACCGGCGAGTACGCGAAGAGCTTCATCCTCGAGAACCGCGCCGGTGCCCCGACGCTGCTGTCGCGCCGCCGCCTGACGGCCGAGCACCCGATCGAGGTTGTCGGCGAGCAGCTGCGCGCGATGATGCCGTGGATCAAGAAGAACCGCCTGGTCGACCAGTCGAAGAACTGAGCGGGCCGCCCACGCGGCTCACCGTCGAAAGGGCTGCACGCTGCAACGCGTGCGGCCCTTTTTCACGAGTGGGCTGCGGTATCCTTCACGCGATGAACATTTCCTCTTGGCCGCCGTTGCGGCCTGGCCCATGAGCGACGACGTGCACGACGGCGACCAACCCCTGCCCGACGCCGATGACCTGCCCGTGCGGCGGCGTCGCAAGGGCATCTACATCCTGCCGAACCTGTTCACGCTGGCGGCGCTGTTCGGCGGCTTCTATGCCATCGTGATGGCGATGAACGGGCAGTTCGAGCAATCGGCCATCGGCATCTTCTGCGCGATGGTGCTCGACAGCCTCGATGGCCGCGTGGCCCGCATGACCAACACGCAGACCGCCTTCGGCGAGCAGATGGACAGCCTGTCGGACATGGTGTCGTTCGGCGCGGCACCGGCGCTGATCGTCTACGAATGGGCGCTGAAAGACCTCGGCAAGCCGGGCTGGCTCGCGGCCTTCGTCTACTGCTCGTGCGCGGCGTTGCGCCTCGCGCGCTTCAACACCAACCTGAAGGTGGTCGACAAGCGGTTCTTCCAGGGCCTTCCGAGCCCGGCCGCGGCGGCGCTGGTGATGGGCTTCATCTGGCTGATGAACGACCAGGGTTTCGTGGTCGACGAGGAGGGCGCGTGGCTCATCTGGACGGCGTTCGGCTTCACGCTGTATGCCGGCCTGACGATGGTGACCAACGTGCCGTTCTACAGCTTCAAGGACGTGAGCTTCAAGCGCTCGGTGCCGTTCATCGTGATCGTCGCGATCGCGCTCGGCATCTCGCTGTTCACCTGGCACCCGCCGCTGGTGTTCTTCGGGCTGTTCGTCATCTACGGCGTCTCGGGCTATGGCGTCTACGTCTGGAAGCGGATGAAGGGCAAGCCGGTCAGCGTGATCGCCACGTCGATGGACGAGCCGGACGAAGAAGGCCTGCACCGCTGATCTTGGCCGTGCTACATTCGCGACCCATGACGTTCCGCACCACGATCACGCTAGCGCTATCCCTAGGAGGTCCTCGGGTGCGCTGATCGTTCACGTCCAACGTTTTCGTCTCAACGGCCCGATTGCAACCTGCAGCGGGCCGTTTTGCTTTTTGGAGTGCAGGTTGCGCCACACGACTCTCAAGGGATCGCCATGCTGAAGCAACCGCACACTAAGTACCGCGCATTCAAACCCGTCGCCTTGCCCGACCGCCGCTGGCCGGATGCCGTGCTGGCGCACGCGCCGATCTGGCTCAGCACCGACCTGCGCGACGGCAACCAGGCGCTGATCGAGCCGATGGATGCGCAACGCAAGCTGCGCATGTTCGAGATGCTGCTGCGCATCGGCTTCAAGGAGATCGAGGTCGGCTTCCCGTCGGCTTCGCAGACGGACTTCGATTTCGTGCGGCTGCTGATCGAGCAGGGCCACATCCCCGACGACGTGACGATCCAGGTGCTGACGCCGGCCCGCGAGCCGCTGATCCGCCGCACCTTCGAATCGCTGCAGGGCGCGCGCCGTGCCATCGTCCACCTCTACAACGCGACGGCGCCGGGCATGCGCCGCGTGGTGCTCGGCCTCGACGAGGACGGCGTCGTCGAACTCGCGAGCAGCCATGCGCGGATCTTCAACGAATGCGCCGCGGCCCAGCCGGACATCGACTGGCGCTTCGAGTACTCGCCCGAGACCTTTTCGGACACCGAGTTGCCGTTCGCCAAGCGCGTCGTCGACGCGGTGACCGCCGTGTGGCAGCCCACGCCGCAGCGCAAGTGCATCGTCAACCTGCCCACCACCATCGAGCGCTGCACGCCGAACGTGTTCGCCGACATGATCGAGTGGATGCACCGCCACCTCGAGCGGCGCGAGTCGATCGTGCTGTCGGTGCACCCGCACAACGACCGTGGCACCGGCACCGCGACCGGCGAACTGGCGCTGATGGCCGGTGCCGAGCGCATCGAAGGCTGCCTGTTCGGCAACGGTGAGCGCACCGGCAACGTCGACCTCGTCAACATCGCGCTGAACCTGTACACGCAGGGCATCTCGCCCGGCCTCGACTTCTCCGACATCGACGAGGTGCGCCGCTGCGTCGAGCACTGCAACCAGCTGCCGGTGCACCCGCGGCACCCGTATGCCGGCGACCTGGTCTACACCTCGTTCTCCGGTTCGCACCAGGACGCGATCAAGAAGGCCTTCGCGCAGCGTCAGCCGACCGACCTGTGGGACATGCCCTACCTGCCGATCGACCCGGCCGATCTCGGGCGCAGCTACGACGCGGTGATCCGCGTCAACAGCCAGTCGGGCAAGGGTGGGGTGTCGTACCTGCTCGAGACCGAGTACGGCGTCGAGTTGCCGCGCCGCCTGCAGATCGAGTTCAGCGGCGTGGTCCAGCGCGTCATGGACGACAGCGGCAAGGAACAGACGGCGGCCGACCTGTGGGCCGTCTTCCGGGGCGAGTACGGCATCGACGACGATCCCGCGGCGCGTTCGAACGCGCCCGCGATCACCGCGCTGGCGGATGGCTCGGTTCACTTGCGCGGATCGGTCCGCCTGGGCGACCGTGAACTCGCGCTCGACGCCGATGGCGCGGGGCCGATCGACGCGTTCGTCAACGCGCTGAACCGGCACCTGGCCGCGACGGTGCGGGTGCTCGACTACCACGAGCATGCGATCGCCAGCGGGGCCGATGCGCGCGCGGCCGCGTACCTCGAGCTGCGGGTCGGCGATGCGGTGACGCTGTTCGGTGTCGGCATCGATGCCAACATCGTGTCCGCCTCGCTGAAGGCCATCGTGTCCGGGCTGCAGCGCGCGCTGCGCCGCGGCGAACTGGCGTTCAAGGCCGCCGAGCTCGCCTAAGATCCGACCCAGGATCGACCAGATCACCAGAACTGAGGAGTCACCCATGACCGACAAACTGATCATCTTCGACACCACCTTGCGCGATGGCGAGCAATCGCCCGGCGCCTCGATGACCAAGGACGAGAAACTCCGCATCGCCCGGCAACTCGAGCGCTTGAAGGTCGATGTGATCGAGGCCGGCTTCGCGGCGGCGTCGAATGGCGACTTCGAAGCGGTGAAGGCGATCGCCCATGCGGTGAAGGACAGCACCATCTGCTCGCTGGCGCGCGCGAACGACCGCGACATCGCGCGCGCCGCCGAGGCGCTGAAGGGCGGCAACTCGACGCGCATCCACCTGTTCCTCGCGACCAGTGCGCTGCACATGGAGAAGAAGCTGCGCATGACGCCGGACCAGGTGTTCGAGCAGGCGCGGCTGTCGACGCGCTTTGCGCGCAACCTGAGCGGCGATGTCGAGTTCTCGCCGGAAGACGGCTACCGCTCCGACCCCGACTTCCTGTGCCGCGTGCTCGAGGCGGTGATCGCCGAAGGCGCGACGACGATCAACATCCCCGACACCGTCGGCTATGCGATCCCCGAGCTGTACGGCAACTTCATCCTCGACCTGCGCCAGCGCATTCCGAACGCCGACAAGGCGGTGTGGTCGGTGCATTGCCACAACGACCTCGGCATGGCGGTCGCCAACTCGCTGGCGGGCGTCAAGATCGGCGGCGCGCGGCAGATCGAATGCACCATCAACGGCCTGGGTGAGCGGGCCGGCAACTGCTCGCTCGAAGAGGTCGTGATGGCGGTGAAGACGCGGCGCGACTACTTCAACCTCGACATCGGCATCGATGCGACGCAGATCGTGCCGGCTTCCCGGCTGGTGTCGCAGACGACCGGCTTCGTCGTGCAGCCGAACAAGGCGGTGGTCGGCGCCAATGCCTTCGCGCATGCGTCCGGCATCCACCAGGACGGCGTGCTGAAGGCGCGCGACACCTACGAGATCATGCGCGCCGAAGACGTGGGCTGGGCGGCCAACAAGATCGTGCTGGGCAAGCTGTCAGGGCGCAATGCCTTCAAGCAGCGCCTGCAGGAGCTCGGCATCTCGATGGAGTCCGAGGCCGACATCAATGCCGCGTTCGCGAAGTTCAAGGAACTGGCCGACCGCAAGAGCGACATCTTCGACGAGGACATCCTCGCGCTGGTGATGGACGAGGCGGTGATGGCCGAGAGCGAGCATTACCGGCTGCTCGCGCTGTCGCAGCACTCCGAGATGGGCGAGCGGCCGCACGCCTCGGTCGCCTTCTCGGCCGGCGGCGTCGAGCACCACGCCGAGAGCGACGGCAACGGCCCGGTCGATGCCAGTTTGAAGGCCATCGAATCCAAGCTGCAAAGTGGCGCCGAAATGCTGCTCTATTCGGTCAATGCCATCACCTCGGGAAGCACAGAATCTCAAGGTGAGGTGACGGTTCGACTGCAGCATGGTGGCCGCGTCGTCAACGGAGTCGGGTCTGATCCGGACATCGTGGTGGCTTCGGCCAAGGCCTATCTCGCGGCCATGAACAAGTTGCACAGCAAGAGCGAACGCGTCGCTGCCCAGGGATGAGCTGATCTGATGACTTTGTCACAGACCTGACAAACCCTAAGGTACAGAAGGAGAAAGGGCGCGTAAGTTTTTGATCTTGCGCGCTTTTTTTCTTTCACCTACACTCGCGACAGCGGCTGTCAAGGGGTTGTTGTGGCAAAAATGATGCAAGTTTCGGTATCGGCGATGATTCGCGGTCTGGTCACGTTGATCACTGCAGTTGCACTGCCGTTGGCCGCAGTAGCCGCCGATGGAACCGTCAAACCCACCAAGCGCAAGGTTGCCGCCGGCGCCAAGGCCACCCCGGTCAAGAGCAAGAGCGCGGCCCGCAGCAAGCGGCTTCGCACCGTCGCCTTCGTGCCGGCCCGCCCGTCGTTCGGTCAGATCGCCGGCTTGCACAGCACGCTCGATCCGCTGGAACTGAAGTCCAGCGTGGCCCTGGTGATGGACCAGGACACCAACGAGATCCTGTTCAGCAAGAACCCCGGTGCCGTGCTGCCGATCGCCTCGCTGACCAAGCTGATGACGGCGGTCGTCGTCACCGATGCCCAGCTGCCGCTGGAAGAAACCCTGACGATCACGCAAGACGATGTCGACACCGAGAAGGGCAGCCGCTCGCGCCTGACGGTCGGCACCCAGCTGACGCGTGAAGAGATGCTGCACCTGGCGCTGATGTCGTCCGAGAATCGCGCCGCGCACGCGCTGGGCCGCCACTATCCGGGCGGGCTCGATGCCTTCGTTGCCGCGATGAACCGCAAGGCGATCGAACTCGGCATGGGCGATACCCACTACGTCGAGCCGACGGGCTTGTCCAGCCGCAACCAGTCGAGCGCGCACGACCTGGCCCTGCTCGTGAAAGAGGCGGGCTCGCGTCCGCTGATCAGCGAGCTGTCGACCTCGCCGGAATACCAGGTGATGGTCGGTCGGCGCATGCAGGCCTTCCACACCACCAACGGCCTGGTGCGCAGTCCCGAGTGGGACATCAACGTGCAGAAGACCGGCTACATCTCCGAAGCCGGTCGCTGCCTGGTGATGCAGGCCAAGCTGGCCGGTCGCAAGCTGATCATGGTGTTCCTGGATTCGGCCGGCAAGTATTCGCGGATCGGCGATGCAGAGCGCGTTCGCCGCTGGGTGAACCAACTGGCACCGGTTCCGGCGGTGGTGGCACCGGCCATGGAACCGGCCACCACGGTGGTCCACGAGCTGCCGAAGCTGACGTCCTGAACGCCGCTTTCCTGCACGATGAAAAAAGAGCCCGGTCATCCCGGGCTCTTTGCATTTCAGCTGCGGTGCCCGAGCGCTGACGAGATCTGCGACGCGGTCGCCTTCAGCCGCTCCAGCCAAGCTTCTTCCAGCCGGTCCGCAGGCGCCGAGATCGACAGCCCCGCGACCAGCTTGCCCTGGTCGTCCAGGATGCCGGCGGCCATGCAGCGCACGCCCAGTTCCAGTTCCTCGTCGTCGCGCGCCGTGCCGTATTGCAGCACCTTCGACAGTTCGCGCTCCAGCGTGCTGACCTCGGTGATGCTGTTGCGCGTGTGGCCGGCCAGTCCGGTGCGGGTCGCATAGGCCCGCACGCGTTGCGGATCGTCGTGCGCGAGGAACAGCTTGCCGACCGAGGTCAGGTGCAGCGGTGCCCGCCCGCCGACGGCACGAACCACCTGCATGCCCGAGCGTTCGCTGTAGGTTCGCTCGATATAAACGATTTCATCGCCCTGGCGCATCGACAGATTCACCGGCTGGTGCGTCAGCTTGTGCAGTTCGCGCATCGGGCCGAGCGCGGCATCGCGCACGTCCAGGCGGGCCTTCACCAGGTTTCCCAGCTCCAGCAGGCGCATGCCCAGGCGGTAGCTGCCGGCTTCGGGCCGGTCGACATAGCGGCCGACCGTCAGGTCGTTGAGGATGCGGTGGGCGGTCGACGGATGCAGCCCCGTCTGCTCGCTGATCAGCTTCAGCGAGATCGGATCCTGGTGGGATGCCAGCAGGTCCAGCAGCGAAAACATGCGCTCCAGCACCTGGATCGCCGGGGTCTGGCCCTCTTTGCTTTTCATCGCGGCACTCTCATTCAGTTGTTCGTCATTTTGCATGGCGAAAACTGACTTGACCAGCACCGTGCGCCGGTGCGCGCCTCAGCGCCCCTTCCAATGCGTGCGTGCCGCGATCCACAGCTTGCGGATCGGCGTCAGCGACACGCGCTGGTGCAGCACCTGGAAATCGCCGGCCTCGATCTCCCGCAGCAGGGTGCGGTAGATGTTGGCCATCATCAGCCCGGGCTTCTGCGCGACCCGATCGGTCTCGGGCAGCAGCGCGAAGGCCTCGTCGTAGCAGCGGTGCGCCCGCTCGGCCTGGAAGCGCATCAGCGCGGTGAAGCGTTCGCTGTAGCCCCAGGGCGCCGTGCGTTTCAGCAGCTCATGGGCTTTCACGTCGAACTGCTGCAGTTCGGAGATCGGCAGGTAGATGCGCCCGCGGCGTGCATCGTCGCCCACGTCACGGATGATGTTGGTCAGCTGCATCGCGAGGCCCAGCTTGTGGGCGTACTGCAGCGTCTGGTTGGTGCTGCGGCCGAAGATGCTGGCTGCAACCTCGCCGACGATGCTTGCCACCAGGTGGCAGTAGCGCTGCAGCCCGGGGTAGTCGAGGTAGCGCGATTGCTCCAGATCCATCTGGCAACCGTCGATCACCGCGTTGAGGTGCTCGGCGCGGATGCCGAACTCGGCGGTGTGCGGCATCAGGGCCTGCATCACCGGATGGGCGGCCTGGCCGGCGAAGGCGGTGGCCACCTCCTTGCGCCACCATGCGAGCTTGGTGGCGGCGACGCCCGGGTCCTGCACCTCGTCGACGACATCGTCCACCTCACGGCAGAAGGCGTAAAACGCGGTGATCGCCGCGCGGCGTGGCGGCGGCAGGAACAGGAAGGCGTAGTAGAAACTCGAGCCGCTTTTGGCGGCCTTGTCCTGCACGTATTGCTGGGGCGTCATCGTCGGTCGTGATCAATTCAGCGCGCATTGTCGCTGGGTCCGCTCCAGGCGCTTGTGACGTGTCGAAAGATGCCAGCGACGGTTTGACACCTGGGATTCACCCGAATACATTACTGACCGGTCAGTCAGTTGTACGGTAACCGACGTACCCTAACTGACGTCAGCCCCCGATTCCAATTCTCCCGCCCCGTTCACCGCTTCGAAGAGGATTCCGATGCGATCCACGCTGTTCATTGCCTTGGCCGGTGCGGCCGTCCTGGCTGCCTGCTCCAAGACCGAACCCGCCGCCGAGCCGGTGCGTGCCGTGCGCACCCTGACCGTTGCCAGCGGCGCCGCGGGTGGCACCCGCGAGTACGCGGCCGAAATCAAGGCACGCACCGAATCGAAGCTGGGCTTCCGGGTGGGCGGCAAGATCACGCGCCGCTCGGCCAACGTGGGCGACACCGTCAAGGCCGGCCAGGTGCTGGCGCAGCTCGACCCGCAGGACTTGAAGCTGGCACAGGAGTCGGCGCGCGCAGGGCTCGCCGCGGCGCAGACCAACCTCGAACTCGCGAACGCCGACTACAAGCGCTACAAGGACCTGCGCGACCAGGGCTTCATCAGCTCGGCCGAGCTGGAGCGCCGCGACACCGCGCTGAAGTCTGCCCAGGCGCAGTTCGACCAGGCGCGCGCGCAGGCCGGCGTGCAGGGCAACCAGGCCGCCTACGCGGCGCTGGTGGCCGATGCGAACGGCGTGATCACCGGCGTGGACGCCGAACCCGGCATGGTGGTCGCGGCCGGCACGCCGGTCGTGCGCCTTGCGCAAGACGGCCCGCGCGACGTGGTGTTCTCGGTGCCCGAGGACCATGTCGGCGACCTGCGCGCACTGGCCCGCAAGCCCGGCGCGCTGAAGGTGCGCCTGTGGGGCAGCACCGATGCGGTGTCGGCGTCGATCCGCGAGGTGGCCGCTGCCGCCGATGCCGCGACGCGGACCTTCCAGGTCAAGGCTGACATCGGCGAGCTGCCGGCCCGCCTGGGCCAGACCGCCACCGTGCTGATCGAGTTGCCGCAGCAATCGGGCGTCGTGCGCCTGCCGCTGTCGGCCGTCACCGAGCTGCAGGGCCGCACCTCGGTGTGGCTGGTCGACAAGAACGCCCAGGGCGTGCTCAGCGTCAAGGCGCAAGCGATCCAGGTGGCGGGTGCCGACGGCAACACCGTGGTGGTGGCCAGCGGCCTCGCGCCCGGCCAGGTGGTGGTCACGGCCGGCGTGCACGTGCTGTCGCCCGGCCAGCAGGTGAAGATGTACATCGAGCCGACCGCGCAGAACGGCAACCCGGCTGCAATGGCGCCTGCCAGCGCGGCGTCCCGCTAAGCGCCCGAGGCACCGCATGAGCCCCCAAGACCACCACGACGCCCCGCACGACGACGTGCCGACCTCGCGTTTCAACATCTCCCGCTGGGCGCTGGAGCACCAGCCGCTGACGCGCTACCTGATGGTGGTGCTGATGGTGCTGGGCTTCGCCGCCTACTTCCAGCTCGGCCAGGACGAAGACCCGCCGTTCACCTTCCGCGCGATGGTGGTGCAGGCCTACTGGCCCGGCGCGACGGCGCAGCAGATGGCCGAGCAGGTCACCGACAAGATCGAGAAGACGCTGCAGGAAGCGCCGTACGCCGACAAGATCCGCAGCTACACCAAGCCGGGCGAGTCGCTGACGATCTTCAACATCAAGGACAACTCGCCGCCGAAGGAAGTCAACAACGTCTGGTACCAGACGCGCAAGAAGATCGGCGACATGCGCTCGACGCTGCCGTCCGGCGTGATCGGCCCGGTGTTCAACGACGAGTTCGGCGACGTCTACGGCTCGATCTTCGCGCTGTCGGCCGACGGGTTCACGTATGAAGAACTGCGCCAGCGTGCCGAAGAGGTGCGCCAGAAGCTGCTGAAGCTGCCCGACGTGGCCAAGGTGCAGGTGTTCGGCGCACAGCCGGAGAAGATCTTCATCGAGATCTCGCAGAAGCGCCTCGCGTCGCTGGGGCTGGATTTCAACCAGGTCATCACGCAGATCGGCGCGCAGAACGCGGTCGAAGGCGCCGGCGTGCTGAACGCCGGCAGCGACAACCTGCAGGTGCGCGTGGGCGGCCAGTTCAACTCGGTCGACGAGCTCGCGGCCTTCCCGATCCGCGCCACCAACGCCAGCACCGGCGCGGCCAGCACGCTGCGCCTGTCCGACATCGCGACCATCAAGCGCGACTACGTCGACCCGCCCGCCGTCAAGGTGCGCCACCAGGGCCACGAGGTCATCGCGCTGGGCATCTCGATGAACAAGGGCGGCGACATCATCGAGCTCGGCAAGGTGCTGAGGGGCCGGGTGTCGCAGATCCAGAAGGAGCTGCCGATCGGCATCGAGCTGTCGCAGATCCAGGACCAGCCGTCGGCGGTGACCACTTCGGTGGGCGAGTTCGTGCACGTGCTGATCGAGGCCGTGATCGTGGTGCTGGCCGTCAGCTTCATCAGCCTGGGCCTGCACACCCGGCCGCTGCGCATCGACGTGTGGCCGGGCCTGGTGGTGGGCATCACGATCCCGCTGGTGCTCGCGATCACCTTCGTCACGATGTTCTACTGGGGCGTCGGGCTGCACAAGATCTCGCTGGGCTCGCTGATCATCGCGCTCGGGCTGCTGGTCGACGACGCGATCATTTCGGTCGAAATGATGGTGCGCAAGCTCGAAGAGGGCTACGACAAGATGCGCGCCGCGACCTTCGCCTACGACGTGACCGCGATGCCGATGCTGACCGGCACGCTGATCACCGCGACCGGCTTCCTGCCGATCGGCCTGGCCAAGTCGACGGTGGGCGAGTACACCTTCGCGATCTTCGCGGTGACCACCGCGGCGCTGCTGATCTCGTGGGTGGTGTCGGTCTACTTCGTGCCGTACCTCGGCGCCAAGCTGCTGCACGTGCGCAGCAAGATGCATGGCGGCGAAGAGCACCACGAGTTGTTCGACACGCCGTTCTACGCGCGCTTCCGGCGCGCGGTGAACTGGTGCGTGCAGCACCGCTGGATCACGATCGGCATCACGATCGGCATCTTCGTGCTCGGTCTGATGGGCATGGGCAAGGTGCAGCAGCAGTTCTTCCCCGATTCGAGCCGGCCGGAGATCCTGGTCGACCTGTGGCTGCCCGAAGGCGCCACCATCCAGTCGAGCGAGGCCCTGGCCAAGCGCTTCGAGGCCCGCATGCTGAAGGAGCCGGGCATCGTCGACGTGTCGATCTGGGTCGGCAGCGGCGTGCCGCGCTTCTACCTGCCGCTCGACCAGATCTTTCCGCAGAGCAACGTCAGCCAGGTCATCCTGATCCCGAAGGACCTGGCCACGCGCAACGACCTGCGCCGCAAGCTGCCGACGCTGCTGGCCGACGAGTTCCCCGATGCGCGCGGCCGCGTCAAGCTGCTGCCCAACGGCCCGCCGGTGCCGTACCCGGTGCAGTTCCGCGTGATGGGACCGGATGCGGCGCAGGCCCGCGCCTGGGCCGACAAGGCCAAGGACATCCTGCGCACCAACACCAACATGCGCGGCGTCAACGACAACTGGAACGAGTCGGTCAAGGTGCTGCGCCTGGAAGTCGACCAGGACAAGGCGCGTGCGCTCGGCGTGACGAGCCAGGCCATCGCCACCGCGTCGCGCACCATCCTGTCGGGCAACACCGTCGGGCAGTACCGCGAGGCCGACCGGCTGGTCGACATCGTCGTGCGCCAGCCGCTGGACGAGCGCAATGCCATCACCGACATCGGCAACGCCTACCTGCCGACCGCGAGCGGCCGCTCGATCCCGCTGACGCAGATCGCCAAGATCGGCTTCACCTGGGAGCCCGGCGTGCTGTGGCGCGAGGGCCGCGACTATGCGGTGACGGTGCAGGGCGACGTGGTGCAGGGCATCCAGGGCCCGACCGTGACGATGCAGATCTGGCCCGAACTCGACAAGCTGCAGAAGACCATGCCCGACGGCTACCGCATCGAGATCGCCGGCGAGGTGGAGGAGAGCAGCAAGGGCACCGGCTCGATCGCCGCCGGCGCGCCGCTGATGCTGTTCATCATGTTCACGCTGCTGATGCTGCAGCTGCACAGCGTCAGCCGCTCGATCCTGGTGTTCCTGACGGCGCCGCTGGGCATCGCCGGGGTGTCGGGGGCCTTGCTGCTGCTGAACCGGCCGTTCGGCTTCGTCGCGCTGCTGGGCGTGATCGCGCTGGCCGGCATGATCATGCGCAACTCGGTGATCCTGATCGACCAGATCGAGCAGGACCGCTCGCGCGGCGTGCCGGCCTGGGAGGCGATCGTCGAATCGGCGGTGCGGCGCTTCCGCCCGATCGTGCTGACGGCGGCGGCCGCGGTGCTCGCGATGATTCCGTTGTCGCGCAGCGTGTTCTGGGGGCCGATGGCGGTCGCCATCATGGGCGGGCTGATCGTCGCGACGGCGCTGACGCTGCTGGCTTTGCCGGCGATGTATGCGGCCTGGTTCCGCGTCAAACCGGCGGAAGTCGAAAGAGCGGCCGCAAGCAGCTAAACTACGCGGTTTACCGAATCGCCTAAAAGGGGAAGCTTCGGCTTCCCCTTGCTTTTATTGCAACACCGTGCGCGGGTGGCGAAATTGGTAGACGCACCAGGTTTAGGTCCTGACGCCAGCGATGGTGTGGGGGTTCGAGTCCCCCCCCGCGCACCAGCTAACGAAACCAGAGAGTCCAGACAATCATGGCTGTCACTGTAGAAACCCTCGAGAAACTCGAACGCCGCATCACGCTCACGCTGGCGGCCGACACGATCAACAACGAGGTCGAATCGCGCCTGAAGCGCCTGTCCCGCACGGTCAAGGCCGACGGGTTCCGCCCCGGCAAGGTTCCGATGAGCGTGGTGTCCCAGCGCTACGGCTACTCGGTGCAGTACGAAGTCATGAACGACAAGGTCGGGCAGGCGTTCGCACAGGCCACCGCCGAAGCCAAGCTGCGCGTCGCCGGTGCCCCGCGCATCAGCGAGAAGGAAACCGCGCCCGAAGGCCAGATGGCCTTCGACGCCGTCTTCGAGGTGTACCCCGAGGTCAAGCTCGGCGACCTGTCGGCGGCCGAGGTCGAGCGCGTCAGCACCGAAGTGACCGATGCCGCGATCGACAAGACGCTGGACATCCTGCGCAAGCAGCGCCGCACCTTCACGCAGCGCCCGCAGGGCGAGGCTGCCGCCGAAGGCGACCGCGTGACGATCGACTTCGAAGGCAAGATCGACGGCGTGCCGTTCGACGGCGGCAAGGCCGAGGGTTTCCAGTTCCTGATCGGTGAAGGCCAGATGCTCGAGGCCTTCGAGAAGGCGGTGCGCGGCATGAAGACCGGCGACTCGAAGACCTTCCCGCTGCAGTTCCCCGAGGACTACCAGGGCAAGGACGTCGCCGGCAAGGAAGCCGACTTCCTGGTCACGCTGAACAAGGTCGAGGCGCAGAACCTGCCCGAGGTCAACGACGCGCTGGCCAAGTCGCTGGGCATCAAGGAAGGCACGGTCGACGCGCTGCGCGCCGACATCAAGCGCAACCTCGAGCGCGAGGTCAAGTTCCGCGTGCTGGCCCGCAACAAGTCGTCGGTGATGGACGCGCTGGTCAAGAGCGCCGAGCTCGACCTGCCGACCTCGCTGGTCAACGGCGAAGTCGAGCGCATGACCGAAGGCGCCCGTGCCGACCTGAAGAAGCGTGGCATCAAGGACGCCGACACCGCGCCGATCCCGGCCGAGATCTTCCAGCCGCAGGCCGAGCGCCGCGTGCGCCTGGGCCTGGTCGTCGCCGAACTGGTTCGCTCGAACAACCTGCAGGCCAAGCCCGACCAGTTGCAGGCGCACATCGAAGAGATGGCGCAGAGCTACGAGAAGCCGGCTGAAGTGGTGCGCTGGTACCTGGGCAGCCGCGAGCGCATGGCCGAGGTCGAGGGCGTGGTCATCGAGAACAACGTCACCGACTTCGTGCTGGGCAAGGCGAAGGTCACCGACAAGGTGCTGCCGTTCGACGAACTGATGGCCGGCTGATCTCGTCAGCCGTCATGCGAAGGGCGCCGGGCTGAAAGGCCTGGGCGCCCTTTCTCTTTTCGCCCTTTTCTCTTTTCTTTGAACGCGGACTTGTCGCGACATAATCAAACCCAATCTCCGTGGGACTATCACGAACCTCCTCAAGGACGCAAGGACGATCATGAGCGCGCTGGAAACACAAAGTCTGGGCATGGTGCCCATCGTCATCGAGCAGTCGGGCCGCGGGGAACGGGCCTACGACATCTACAGCCGCCTGCTGCGCGAGCGGGTCATCTTCCTGGTGGGGCCGGTCAATGACCAGACGGCCAACCTGGTCGTGGCGCAGCTGCTGTTCCTCGAAAGCGAGAACCCCGACAAGGACATCTCGCTGTACATCAACTCGCCGGGCGGTTCGGTCAGCGCGGGCATGTCGATCTTCGACACGATGCAGTTCATCAAGCCCGACGTGTCCACGCTGTGCATGGGCATCGCCGCCAGCATGGGCTCGTTCCTGCTGATGGCCGGCGCCAAGGGCAAGCGCTTCGCGCTGCCGAATTCGCGCGTGATGATCCACCAGCCGTCGGGCGGCGCGCAGGGCCAGGCCACCGACATCGAGATCCATGCACGCGAGATCCTGAAGACCCGCGAGCAGCTGAACCGGATCTATGCTGAGCGCACCGGGCAGTCGATCGAGAAGATCCGTGCCGACATGGAGCGCGATTTCTTCCTCGATCCGACCGAAGCCAAGGACTACGGCCTGGTCGACCAGGTGCTGACGCAGCGGACCCCGCCCGCCGCCACCTGAGCTGACAGATCGGTGACCGGCCTCGGGTAAAACCGGGGTTGAAACCGCATGAAACCTTGGAACGGGGCCCATTTGGGCCCCTTTTCCACGGCCTGGGCCCGAATTCTTTTGCTCTATCATTGACTCAGCCTTCCTAACGCACAGCGCATCCATCCATGGCCGACAAAAAAGGCTCCTCCAGCGAGAAAGTCCTGTACTGCTCCTTCTGCGGCAAGAGCCAGCATGAGGTGAAGAAACTGATCGCCGGTCCGTCGGTCTTCATCTGTGACGAGTGCATCGAGCTTTGCAACGACATCATTCGCGATGAAGTGCCGGCCGACACCGCCGAGGCCCGCGCCACCAAGTCCGACCTGCCGGTGCCCAGCGAGATCAAGGCGAGCCTCGATCAATACGTGATCGGGCAAGACACCGCCAAGCGCACGCTGTCGGTGGCCGTGTACAACCACTACAAGCGGCTCAAGCACATGGCCTCGTCCAAGGACGACGTCGAGCTGAGCAAGAGCAACATCCTGCTGATCGGCCCCACCGGCTCGGGCAAGACGCTGCTGGCCCAGACGCTCGCGCGCCTGCTCAACGTGCCGTTCGTGATCGCCGACGCGACCACGCTGACCGAAGCCGGCTACGTCGGCGAAGACGTCGAGAACATCATCCAGAAGCTGCTGCAGAACTGCAACTACGACGTCGAGAAGGCGCAGCGCGGCATCGTCTACATCGACGAGATCGACAAGATCTCGCGCAAGGCCGACAACCCGTCGATCACGCGCGACGTGTCGGGCGAGGGCGTGCAGCAGGCGTTGCTGAAGCTCGTCGAGGGCACGATGGCCTCGGTGCCGCCGCAAGGCGGCCGCAAGCACCCGAACCAGGACTTCCTGCAGATCGACACGACGAACATCCTGTTCATCTGCGGCGGCGCCTTCGATGGCCTCGAGAAGGTCATCCAGAACCGCTCCGAGAAATCGGGCATCGGTTTCGGTGCGACGGTGCACACCAAATCGGAACGCCGCGTGTCCGAGGTGTTCCGCGAGGTCGAGCCCGAAGACCTGATCAAGTTCGGCCTGATCCCCGAACTGGTCGGCCGCCTGCCGGTGGTCGCCACGCTCGGCGAGCTGACCGACGACGCGCTGGTGCAGATCCTGACCGAGCCGAAGAACGCGCTGCTCAAGCAGTACCAGAAGCTGTTCGCGATGGACGGCGTCGAGCTTGAAGTGCGGCCTTCGGCGCTCGCGGCCATCGCCCGCAAGGCGCTGGCGCGCCGCACCGGCGCACGCGGCCTGCGCTCGATCATGGAGCAGTCGCTGATCGACACGATGTTCGAATTGCCGACGCTCGACGGCGTCGCGAAGGTGGTGCTCGACGAGCACACGATCGAGGAGGACGTGAAGCCCTTGCTGGTTTACCGAGAGCAGAAGGCCAGCGCCTGAACAGGGCCTTCGCCACGACAACGGATCCTGATGTTTGCCGGTGCATCACACTGCGCCGGCTCCTTGCAAACGAATGCTTGAGCCCTAGATGGGCTTGAGAAAGAGAGGTTCCAATGTCCGGACATCCCGTCTTGCCCGCTGAGCCCATCACGATGCCGCTGCTGCCGCTGCGGGATGTGGTGGTGTTTCCCCACATGGTGATTCCGCTGTTCGTCGGGCGCCCGAAGTCGATCAAGGCACTCGAAGCCGCGATGGAAGCCGGCCGGCAGATCATGCTCGTCGCGCA
Source organism: Rhizobacter sp. P5_C2 (assembly GCF_054049715.1). Taxonomy (NCBI): domain Bacteria; kingdom Pseudomonadati; phylum Pseudomonadota; class Betaproteobacteria; order Burkholderiales; family Sphaerotilaceae; genus Rhizobacter; species Rhizobacter sp. P5_C2. Next base: position 48,664 of record NZ_JBFULV010000017.1, read on the forward strand.
GCGCGCGGCCGGCAAGGACGAGCCCAAGCCCGACGACATGTTCGAAGTGGGCTGCGTCTCGAGCATCCTGCAGATGCTGAAGCTGCCCGACGGCACGGTGAAGGTGCTGGTCGAAGGCATCCAGCGCGCCAACACGCATTCGATCAGCGACAACGGCGAGCACTTCATGGCCGAAGTGACGCCGGTGCCGCCCGAGACCGAGGCCAAGCCCGAGGTCGAGGCGCTGCGCCGCGCGGTGACGCAGCAGTTCGACCAATACGTCAAGCTCAACAAGAAGATCCCGCCGGAGATCCTGACCTCCATCGCGGGCATCGACGATGCCGGCCGCCTGGCCGACACGATCGCGGCGCACCTGCCGCTGAAGCTCGAGAACAAGCAGTCGGTGCTCGACCTGTTCGCAGTCGACAAGCGGCTCGAGAAGCTGCTCGAGCAACTCGAACACGAAGTCGACATCCTGCAGGTCGAGAAGCGCATCCGCGGGCGCGTGAAGCGCCAGATGGAAAAGAGCCAGCGCGAGTACTACCTGAACGAGCAGGTCAAGGCGATCCAGAAGGAACTCGGTGACGGCGAAGAAGGCGCCGACATGGAGGAACTGGAAAAGAAGATCACTGCGGCGAAGATGCCCAAGGAGGCCCGCAAGAAGGTCGATGCCGAGCTGAAGAAGCTCAAGCTGATGTCGCCGATGTCCGCCGAGGCGACGGTCGTGCGCAACTACATCGACACGCTGATCAACCTGCCGTGGACCAAGAAGACCAAGATCAAGCACGACCTGCCGAATGCAGAGGCCGTGCTGAACGAGGACCACTACGGCCTCGAGAAGGTCAAGGACCGCATCCTTGAATATCTCGCGGTGCAACAGCGCGTCGACAAGGTCAAGGCGCCGATCCTGTGCCTGGTCGGCCCCCCGGGCGTCGGCAAGACCTCGCTCGGCCAGAGCGTGGCGCGCGCCACCGGGCGCAAGTTCGTCCGCATGGCGCTGGGCGGCATGCGTGACGAGGCCGAGATCCGCGGGCACCGCCGCACCTACATCGGCTCGATGCCGGGCAAGGTGCTGCAGAGCCTGTCGAAGGTCGGCACGCGCAACCCGCTGTTCCTGCTCGACGAGATCGACAAGCTGGGCATGGACTTCCGTGGCGACCCGTCGAGCGCATTGCTCGAGGTGCTCGACCCCGAGCAGAACCACACCTTCAGCGACCACTACGTCGAGGTCGATTTCGACCTGAGCGACGTGATGTTCATCGCCACGTCGAACTCGATGAACATTCCGCCGGCGCTGCTGGACCGGATGGAAGTGATCCGCCTGGCGGGTTACACCGAGGACGAGAAGGTCAACATCGCCCAACGCTACCTGCTGCCGAAGCAACGCAAGAACAACGGCGTGCAGGACGAGGAGATGGACGTCACCGAATCGGCGATCCGCGGGATCATCCGCTACTACACGCGTGAAGCCGGCGTGCGTTCGCTCGAGCGCGAGGTGTCCAAGATCTGCCGCAAGGTGGTGAAGAGCATCCAGCTGAAGAAGCAGGTCGGCAAGATGGTCGTCAGCGAAGAGAACCTGAACGACTTCCTGGGCGTGCGCCGCTTCAACTACGGCCAGGCCGAGAAGCGCAACCAAGTCGGCCAGGTGGTCGGCCTCGCGTGGACGGAAGTGGGCGGCGATCTGCTGACCATCGAGACCGCCGTGATGCCGGGCAAGGGCAACATCATCCGCACCGGCTCGCTCGGCGACGTGATGAAGGAGTCGGTCGAGGCTGCACGTTCGGTGGTGCGCAGCCGCGCACGCCGCCTGGGCATCAAGGACGAGATGTTCGAGAAGCGCGACATCCACATCCACGTGCCGGATGGTGCGACGCCCAAGGACGGCCCGAGCGCGGGTGCTGCGATGACGACGGCATTCGTGTCGGCGCTGACCAACATCCCCGTGCGAGCCGACGTGGCGATGACGGGCGAGATCACGCTGCGTGGCGAGGTCACGGCCATCGGGGGCCTGAAGGAGAAGTTGCTCGCGGCGCACCGGGGCGGCATCAAGACGGTGCTGATCCCGGAGGAGAACGCGAAGGATCTTCAGGACATTCCGGAGAACGTGAAGAACCATCTCGAGATCGTGCCGGTGAAGTGGATCGACCAGGTGCTTGAGATCGCGCTTGAGTCGGTGCCGCAACCGCTGGCCGATGAAGAGGTGCCGAAGGTCGACGGCAAGACCGAAGCTGCGGCAACGACGCCTGCAGCACCGGCCACGGCGCCTGCGACCGACGCGCTGAAGCACTGAAAAAAGTCTGAAAAAAATCGGCCGCTCTTGCGAAGCGGCCGATTTTGAACATATACTGTGAGTCTTGGTTGATACAGCAAAGCAAGTGCAGCGATGCAGATGCAAAGCAAGTTGATCAAGTGGTCGAAAGATCAGGCCGAAAGGTCAGGCAAAGCGGGAGTAGCTCAGTTGGTAGAGCGCAACCTTGCCAAGGTTGAGGTCGCGAGTTCGAGCCTCGTCTCCCGCTCCAAATTCAAAGGGAAGCTTTCGAGCTTCCCTTTTTGCCAAGATGGCCCGAACGCTGGTCTTTAAGCACAAAGGGTCTTCGAGGCAAGGCAAGTTAACGGGGCGCGGTAGCAAAGCGGTTATGCACCGGATTGCAAATCCGTGTAGGTCGGTTCGACTCCGGCCCGCGCCTCCAGCAAAGACGGCCGGATCCATGGCCAGAACGCCTCGCACTGCGAGGCGTTTTTGTTTCTCTGAACGCCAACGCCGATGGAAATGTCCACCTTTGAGGCGCTCAAACTCGCGGCCGTGGGGATCACGCACCTGTTCTCGGATGCGTTGCACATTCACGTGGGGCTGTTGGTGCTGTTTGTCGCTGCCATGGTCACCAGGAAGCCATTGAGTTCGCTGGTTCCCTGGTCGGTAGTCCTGGTCGTGCTCGCGTTCGGCGAAGTCATGAACATGCAGCAAGACCTTCGGAACCTGGGCTACTGGCGCTGGCAGCAAAGCCTGCACGGCCTCGTCAATGCGCTCGTCTGGCCGACCGTGTTCCTGTTCGTGGCGCGATCCCGTTCGCCGTTGCTTCCTCGCGGCTGAAGCGAGGTCCCGTGTCGGCGCGGCGCGCGCCGGCAACGACACCGGCCGTGTGCAATCAGCACATCAGAATGTTGGAAGCGCGATATCAGATTCCCACCGCGCTGCTCGTCTCCAGCAGGTGCCGCATCGCCGATCGCATCAGCGGATCGTCGCTGTCGGCGAGCGTGCTGGCTTCCAGGTGCCAGATCGGGTCGCCGAGCAGGTAGGTGCACAAGGCCTTCAGGTCGGGGCAGCAATCGTCCGGCAGCGTGTTCAGGAAGTGCAGCGCATCGCGCGGCTCGTTGCGCAGGATCGGGATGAAGGCGCCGATGGCCAGCGCCGACGGCGCGACGTTCGACAGGTCGCGCAGCTGGAACCACAGCGCTTCCGCGCGGCCGAGTTCCTGGCGCACGATCGCGGCGGTCATCTCCTCGACCAGGTGGGCAATATCGTCTTTGGTGTGCGGGCTCATGACGGGCTTTCGGAAAGGTGCCGGACGCGGCCGCAGCGCGGCCTGTCCAGCAGGTCGATCTTCGTCAAGGGGGGCGGCGGGATTCAGTCTCCCCCCGGCGCCATCGATTTCAGGCGCTGGATGATGGCGGCTGCGGCACCGGCCGGGCCGGCTTGCTGGCCGCCCTGGGCTTGTTCGCCACCACCACCGCCGCCCACCAGGCTGCCGAGGGCTTGCAGGCCGGGGGCCTTGCTGAGGGCTTGCGTGGCCATGGGAAGGACGCGGGTCAGTGCGGCACCGATTGCGGGAATGGGCATGTGGAATCCTTTCGGTTGGGACGCGGTCGGGGTGACCGCGCTGAAAGGAAGTCTCGTCGGCGCCGGGCCGGCGTCGCGGCCCCGATGCGAAGCGCGCGATGCCGGGGCGAAGTGTCGCCCCGACATGCCGAGACTCAGGGCCTGATCTGGTCGATCTGCACCGCCACGCCGGTGGTGCCCGGCTTCACCACCGGCCCCTGGCCGATCAGGTCGCCGGCCGACGGCGTCGCGCTGCCGTTGCGCGACACCCGCACCTCGATGCGCACCTCGGGCACGCTCGACAGCTTGAACTCCGGGCTCATCGCGGTCGAGTCGTCGAGCACGAAATCCATCGGCAGGTCGGACACCAGGCCGCGCTTCACGGCCAGCGGCATGCGCGGGCCCTGCGGCGCGCGGGCGAACACGAACACCGTGTCGCCCGGCTGGACCTTCGATGCGAGGGCAGGGGACAACGTCACGCGCCCGCTGACCGACGTTGCGGCCCCAGCCGAAGACTTGGTGGCGGCAGAGGTCGACGGCGACGACGCGCGGGCAGTGGCGGCGACGGGCGCCGAAGCGGACCCTGCGGCAGCCCCGGCCGTGCCGCCGCGGATCTCGGCCAGCGTCTGCACGATGAACTTCGCGTAGTCCGACTCCGGCGGCAGCATCGGCAGCAGCTGCTGCCACTGCGCCGCAGCGGTCTTCATGTCCTGCCGCTGGTAGGCCGCCGTCGCCGACATCGACAGCGCCATCGCGTTGTTCGGGTCGACGGCCAGCGCCTGCTGCACCAGCTTCAGCGGCTTGCCCTGCAGGTCGCCGTTCGCGACCGTCGCGAGCACGTCGGCGTACTCGGTCAGCATCACCGGGTCGCGGTCCAGCAGCTCGGAACCGACGTGCCCGAAGGCCTTCGCCGAATCGGCCGGCCGGCCCATCGCGCGGTATGAGCGGGCCAGCACCATCCAGGCCTTCGAATCGTTCGGGTTCTTCGCGACGCGCGCCTCGATCGTGGCGATCATCTGCTCGATCTGCTGCTGCGTCACGTCGCCGCGCTGTGCGGGCGGCGGCGGCGGGTTCAGCGCGGCCGGGTTGCCACGCCAGGCGTACAGGCCCGCGGCCAGCACCGGCAGCGCAAGCGCGAGCGCCACCACCGTGCTGCGCCCCGACGCCCGGGGTGCGATCAGCGGCTCGGCCACGCCGGCATCGGCCAGCAGGCGCTTCTGCAGCTCGCCGCGCGCCTGTTCATGGTCGGCCGACCCGATGGTGCCGGCCGCGAGGTCGCGGTCGAGCTCGGCCAGCTGGTCGCGGTAGACGGCGGTGTTGGCGTCGCGCGCGGTCGATTCGGCGGCCTGGGCGGCGCGCCGCCACGGTCGCAGCAGCACGAGCAGGGTGGCGGCGACAAGCAGTGCCGCGGCGATCAGGAAGGTTGCCATCTCAGGTGCGTGTTGTTGTTGTTGTGGGGTCGCTGTTCAGCAGCGCCGTGGCGCGCTGTTGCTCCTCGGCGGTCAGCGCGACGGCATCGGGTGCGGTGCGGCGGCGCAGGAAGGTGACCAGCGCCACCAGCCCGCCGCCCAGCAGCACGAAGGGGCCGAGCCACAGCAGGTACGTGGTCGGCTTCATCGGCGGCCGGTAGCGCACGAAATCGCCATAGCGGCTGACCAGGAAGTCCATCACCTCCTGGTCGGTCTTGCCCTGGCGGATCAGCGTGCGGATCTCGCGGCGCAGGTCTTCGGCCAGGTCGGCCCGCGAGCCGGCCAGCGACTCGTTCTGGCACACCAGGCAGCGCAGTTCCTCGGCGATGCCGACCAGCCGCGCCTCGACCACCGGGTCCTGGGCCAGCGGCGGTGCGTCGGCGGCGTGCGCGCTGCAGGCGAACGCAATGGCCAGTGCGGCTCCCACGATCACGCGCCTCATGTGCCGAGTTCCTTGAGCATCGGGATCACTTTCGAACGCAGCACGTCGTTGGTCAGCGGGCCGATCTGCTTGAAGCGGATCGTGCCGGTCTTGTCGATCAGGTAGGTCTCGGGCACGCCGTAGACGCCGTAGTCGATGCCGACGCGGCCATCGGCATCGACGGCCGTCGCGACGTACGGGTTCCCGAACTCGCTCAGCCAGCGCCGGGCCTCGTCGCCCTTGTCCTTGTAGTTCAGGCCGACCACCGGCACCAGGTTCAGCTTCGCGAAGTTGACCAGCACCGGGTGCTCCTCGCGGCACGGGCCGCACCAGGTGGCCCACACGTTGAGCATCCACACCTTGCCGCGCATCTCCTGCGGGGTGAACTTCGCGGCGTCGCCGGACGCATCCAGACGCGGCAGCGAGAACATCGGCGCCGGCTTGCCGATCAACGGCGACGGCACCTCGTGCGGGTCGTGGTTGAGGCCGACCGCGAGGAACAGCGCCAGCACCGCGAACAGCCCCAGCGGGATCAGGAAGTATTTCTTCATGCCGCCACTCCGGTGGCGCCCGACAGCGGCAGGCTGACGCGCTGCTTCAGCTTGAGCCGGTAGCGCTTGTCGCTGGCGGCCAGCGCACCGCCGGCGGCCATCAGCAGGCAGCCGAGCCAGATCCACACGACGAAGGGCTTGTAGTACACCCGCACGCTCCAGGCCGCGGCCTTGCCGCCAGTGCCGGCTTCCAGCGGCTCGCCCAGCGAGACGTACAGGTCGCGCGTCAGGCCGCTGTCGATCGCGGTCTCGGTCATCGGCATCTGCGACGACAGGTAGTTGCGCTTCTCGGGGTTCAGCTTGCTCAGCACCTGGCCGTCGCGAGAGAGTTCGACGTCACCGCGCTGCGCGATGTAGTTGGGGCCGCGCACCTCGTTCACGCCCAGCAGCTTGACGGTGTAGCCGCCGAGCGCGACGGTCTGGCCGACTTCCATGCGCACGTCCTTCTCGACCTCGTAGCCCTTCACCATCGTGACGCCGACGACGAAGGTCGCGATGCCGATGTGCGCCAGGTGCATGCCCCAGTACGCGCGCTGCGGCCAACCCGATTTCAGGCGGGCGCGGATCTGGAACGCACTGCTCGCGACGATCCACACCGCCAGCAGCAGGCCGAGCGCGACCAGCGGCGACCAGCTGCCGACGAGCATCGGCAGCAGCGCGCCCAGCACGACGGCGATGCCGGCGGCCATCCACAGGCGCTGCGAGATGTCGCGCGCATCGGCGTGCTTCCAGTTCGCGACCGGGCCGATCGCGATCAGGAACAGCAGCGGCACCATGATCGGCACGAACACCGAATTGAAGTAGGGCGGTCCGACCGACAGCTTGCCGAGGCCGAGCCCATCGATGATCAGCGGGTACAGCGTGCCCAGCAGCACCGAGCCGGCGGCGACCATCAGCAGCACGTTGTTGATCAGCAGCAGCGTCTCGCGCGACATCAGCGCGAACGCGCCGCCCAAGCCGACCTTGGGCGCGCGGTACGCGAACAGGCTGAGCGAGCCGCCGATCACCGCGCTCAGGAACAGCAGGATGAAGATGCCGCGCTTCGGGTCGGTCGCGAAGGCGTGCACCGAGGTCAGCACGCCGGAGCGGACCAGGAAGGTGCCGAGCAGCGACAGCGAGAACGCGCAGATCGCGAGCAGCACGGTCCAGTTCTTGAAGCTGCCGCGTTTCTCGGTGACGGCCAGCGAGTGGATGAGCGCGGTGCCGACGAGCCACGGCATAAATGACGCGTTCTCGACCGGGTCCCAGAACCACCAGCCGCCCCAGCCGAGTTCGTAGTAGGCCCAGTACGAGCCGAGCGCGATGCCCAGCGTCAGGAAGGTCCAGGCGACGTTGGTCCACGGGCGCGACCAGCGCGCCCAGGCGGCGTCGAGCGTGCCGGCCAGCAGCGCGGCGATCGCGAAGGCGAACGCCACCGAGAAGCCGACGTAGCCCATGTAGAGCATCGGCGGGTGCACGATGAGGCCCGGGTCCTGCAGCAGCGGGTTCAGGTCCTGGCCTTCGGCGGCGGCGGGGATCAGCCGGTCGAACGGGTTGGACGTGAGCAGCATGAACGCGAGGAAGCCGGCGGCGACGAGGCCGAGCACGCCGATCACGCGCGCGACCATCGGCAGCGGCAACTGGCGCGACAGCAGGCTGACGGCGAGCGTCCAGCCGTTGAGCATCAGCAGCCACAGCAGCAGCGAGCCTTCATGGCCGCCCCAGACGGCGGCCGCGCGGTAGGCGGTGGGCAGTTGGGAGTTGGAGTGGTCGGCGACGTACTGCACCGAGAAGTCGTTGGCGATGAAGGCCTGCATCAGGCAGGCGAACGCGAACGCGACGAGCAGGAACTGCGTCTGTGCGGCGGGCCGCGCGAGCGAGGTCCATGCGGGCTTGTTGCGGTGTGCGCCGACGATCGGCAGCACGCCTTGCACGACCGAGACGAGGAAGGCGAGGATCAGCGCGAGGTGGCCGAGTTCGGGAGTCATTTGAGTGTGTTCCTCATCTTCTTGGCTTCCTCGACCGCGTGGGCGGCCTCGGGTGGCATGTAGTTCTCGTCGTGCTTGGCCAGCACTTCGGTGGCGACGAAGGCCCCATCACCATCGAGCTTGCCTTGCACGACGGCGCCCTTGCCCTCCTGGAACAGGTCGGGAAGGATGCCGGTGTAGCGGATGGCCACGTCTTTCTCGGTGTCGGTGATCATGAAGCTGACGGTCATCTGGTCGCGCTTCAGGGTGCCCTGGCGCACCATGCCGCCGACGCGGAAGGCCCGGTCCTTCGGCGCTTCGCCCGACACCACCTGCGAGGGCGTGAAGAAGAACGCGACGTTGCTGTTCAGCGCGTTCAGCACGAGCGCGGCGGCGACGCCGAGGCTCGCTACGGCACCGATGATGATCGCGAGTCGTTTGTGGCGGGGTTTCATTTTGTCGGTCACTTCTTTTGTCTTGGTGCGCGTGCGGGGCGGCGGGCGGTATGCGCTGGGGGCTCAGCTCATGCCTCGTGCTGATCCTTGAGCGATCGCAACAGTTCCACGCGTTGCTGGCGCAACAGCAAACTCTCGACAAGCATCGCCAGCGCACAGGCCCCGAAGCTGCCCCAGACGTAGAAGGCGTAGCCGCCCATCGCGAAGAAATCACCCACGCTGTTCCACTGCATCATGCTTTCTCCAGCGTCTGCCGCACCCAGTCGGCATGACGTTCACGTTCGAGGATGATGTTGCGCACCCGCGCAAGCGCCACCGCGATCGAATACATCCAGAAGGCCAGCGCCATCAGCAGCATGCCCCACAGCATCGTCATGGCCATCGACGGCGACTTCGTCATCGAGATCGTCGCGCCCTGGTGCAGCGTGTTCCACCACTTCACCGAGAAGTAGATGATCGGCACGTTCACCACGCCCACCAGCGCCAGCACCGCGCCGGCACGGTCAGCACGCTTCGGGTCTTCGATCGCAGCCTGCAGCGCGAGGAAGCCGAGGTACAGGAAGAACAGGATCAGCTCCGACGTGAGCCGCGCGTCCCACACCCACCACGTGCCCCACATCGGCTTGCCCCACAGCGAGCCGGTCACCAGCGACAGCAGCGCGAAGATCGCACCCGTCGGCGCCAGCGCCGAGGCCATCATCGACGACACCCGCGTGTTGAACGCCAGGCCGATGCCGGCCCAGAAGGCCATCGCGCAGTAGATGACCATCGACATCCAGCTCGCCGGCACGTGCACGAAGATGATCCGGTAACCCTCGCCCTGCGTCGCGTCGGTCGGCGCGACGAAGAAGCCGATCCACAGGCCGGCGAGGGTCAGCAGCGCGGCAAGGCCCGCAAACCACGGCTGCAGCTTGCCGGCGAGCGGGTAGAAGGTGGCGGGCGATGCGTAGCGCATCCACGGGCTGGCTGATTGCTTGTCCATCATTCGATTGAGATGCGAAGGGCCGCGGTGGTGGCCCAGGGTGCGAAGAATACGGCGAGCGCGAGCAGCGCCCCGAGGATCGACAACTGCGCCGACGAACCCAGCCCGGCACTCTGCGCCTCGACCGCGCCGGCGCCGAAGATCAGCGTCGGCACGTACAGCGGAAGCACCAACAGCGCCAGCAGCGTGCCGCCGCCGCGCACGCCGAGCGTCAACGCGGCGCCGATCGCGCCGATCAGGCTCAGCACCGGCGTGCCCAGCAGCAGCGCGAGCATCAGCACCTGCAGCTCGCCGGGGTTCAGGTTGAACTGCAGCCCGAGCAGCGGCGCCAGCAGCACCAGCGGCAGGCCGCACAGCAGCCAGTGCGCTGCGATCTTGCCAGCAACCAACAGCGCGAACGGGCGTGGCGACAAGGCCATCTGCTCCAGCGTGCCGTCGGCATGGTCGCTCGCGAACAGCCGCGGCAGCCCGAGCAGCGTCGCCAGCAAGGCCGCGACCCACAGCACGCCCGGCCCGATGCGGCGCAGCATCGCCGGCTCCGGCCCGATGCCGAGCGGGAACAGGCTCACGACGACCACGAAGAAGAAGAGGGCAGTGACGACCTCGCTGCGCCGGCGGGCGGCCAGCAGCAGGTCACGGCGCAACGCGACGAGAAGCGTGTTCATGCCGAGAGGCTCATGGTCTCGCCGGCCGGCAGCGGCGCAGGCTGGTGGCTGGTCAGGATCGCGAGGCCCCCTTGCGCCAGGTGCGCGCCGATCAGCTCGCCCATCAGCTCGACCGCATCGGTGTCCAGCGCGGCGAACGGCTCGTCCAGCACCCACAGCGTGGCCGGGCGCACCAGCAGCCGCGCCAGCAGCACGCGGCGCTTCTGGCCGGCCGACAGCACGCGCGTCGGCAGGTGGCCGCGCCCGCGCAGGCCGATGCGGCGCAGCGCCTCGCCGGCCTGGGCGTCGTCCAGCGCCACGCCGTCGATCGCGCAGGCCTGGCGCAGGTTCTCGAACGGCGTCAGCTCGTCCTTCACGGCCGCCTGGTGGCCGAGGTACAGGCAGGCGCGGCGGAAGTCTTCGCCGGCGGCACGGATCGGGACGTCGTTCCAGCGCACCTCACCGTCGTCCGGCGGGTTCAGCCCGACCAGCGTGCGCAGCAGCGTCGTCTTGCCGGCGCCGTTGAGGCCGCCCACCTGCAGCCAGCGGCCGGGCGCGAGCGACAGGCTCAGGTCGGCGAACAAGGTCCGGTCGCCGCGCGAGCAGCGAAGGTGATGGGCACTGAGCATGGGGTGGGGAACGACGGATGCGGGGAGAGAGGGGGATGGAGGTCGGATCAGTGATGGGTCCAGGCCCAGCCCGGGAGTATCGGTGCCCCCGCGAAACCTCACATCAGGGACAGCACGATCTGCGCCATCGCCGCTGCAGGCCCAGGCCGGCCGCATCCGGTTGCCTTCGTTCACATCTGATTCAGAACTGGTCTGGACGAGCAAAAAGAGTCACCGTTTCTTCTGGAACAGGATGTAAGGTCCCCTCCGTTTGCCAACTATTGACACATTTTCAGGGGTTTTCGGGACGAAGATCCGCTCCGCCATGCAGGCACGTGACCTGCGTAGGACATGGATCAAGAGACGGTCGAACGATTCCGAGGGAATGAAGTGCAGTTGATTCCGGAGGGCCTCGTGTCCAGCAAGCCAGTCAGGTTGACAAGCACCGCCAAACACGCCGAATCGGCCGTGCGGGGCGGTGGCTGGCTGCGCCGCGAGGAAGTCATCATGGCCACCTCGGTCTCGGTCGAGCTGTGGAGCGACGACCGGGCCGCCGGCGAAGCCGCAATTGCTGCCGTGATGGCCGACATGCAGCGCATCGACTGGACCATGAGCCCGGTCAAGGCGTCGTCCGAGCTGTCGCGCATCAACCGCGAAGCCGCCGCGCACCCGGTGGCGCTCAGCAACGAGCTGTACGGCCTGCTGGAGCGCGCACTGCATTTCTCGAAGCTCTCCGACGGCGCGTTCGACATCACCTTCGCCAGCGCCGGCCAGCTCTACGACTACCGCGAGCAGCGCGCACCGACCGAGGCCGAGCTGGCCACGGCCCGCGCCGCGATCGGCTGGCAGCAACTGCTGCTGGATCCGCAACACAAGACCGTCCGCTTCGGCCACCCCGGCATGCGCATCGACCTGGGCGGCTTCGCCAAGGGCCATGCGGTGGACCGGGCGGCCGCGATCCTGCGCGGCCACGGCATCCACCACGCGGTGGTGGCGGCCGGCGGCGACAGCTACGTGCTCGGCGACCGGCGCGGGCGCCCCTGGAACATCGCGGTGCGCGACCCGCGCCGCCCCGGCGAGGTCGTCGCGGTGCTGCCGCTGGAAGACGTCGCGATGTCGACCTCGGGCGACTACGAGCGCTTCTTCGAGCGCGACGGCGTCCGTTACCACCATGTGATCGACCCGAAGACGGGGCGGTCCGCGCACGGCCTGCGCAGCGTGACCATCCTCGCCGAGGACGGGGTCACCAGCGAAGGCCTGTCGAAGAGTGTGTTCGTGAAAGGCCTTGCAGAGGGCATGCGGCTCGTCGAGTCGCAGGAGGGCGTCGATGCGATCGTGATCGACGCGGACGGTGTTCTGCATTACTCCTCCGGCTTGCTGGGCGCCGCCCCGCAGTCCGGCAACCCAGGCCGGCAGTGACACGACCGGCCACATCGGAGGCGAGAAGATGAAGTACCCCACAGCAACCCAGGTCCCCGCGAGCGATCGCAGGCCGGTCCGAGGCAGCCTCCGGTTCGCGGGAGCGGCCTTGGTCGCGACCGTGGCCGCCGTGCTCGCCGCCTGCAGCGGCAGCAGCGATTCCACGGTGGAAGGCGACGTGCCGCTCGCGTACACGCAGCGCGTCAACACGATGGGCATGAACCCGACCAACGGCGCGCCGTACGCCCAGGGCGGCGACCTGATGATCCGCGAGAAATCCTCGCCGAGCGCGCCCGAGCACAACATCACGAAGGACATCACCCAGGGCCACGGCGACGTGTCCGACCCCGAGGTGTCGTTCGACGGCAAGAAGATCGTCTTCGCGCTGAAGTGCGAGATCTCCAACACCTCGATGATCGACGGCGCCAAGGCCTGTACCGGGCGCTGGAACATCTGGGAATACGACATGACGAAGGGCGGCATGACCGGCGGGAGCTTCAAGCGCCTGACCAGCTCGACCGACGGTGACGACGTCGACCCGGCCTACCTGCCGGCGAACAAGGGCTTCGTCTTCACGTCGAACCGCCAGGGCACCTCGTTCTTCAACCAGGGCGTCGGCGGCAACCGCTTCGCGCTGGACGAGTACGAGCGCGAGCGCGTGTTCAACCTGCACACGATGGACGCCGCCGGCGGCAACATCACGCAGATCTCGGTCAACCAGAGCCATGACCGCAACCCGGTCGTGCGACCCAACGGCGACATCATGTTCTCGCGCTGGGACCACGTCGGCATGCGCAACCACTTCAAGGTGTTCCGCGTGAAGCCCGACGGCACCGACATGTTCGTGCTGTACGGCGCGCACAGCGACGGCAACAGCTTCCTGCACCCGCGCGACATGGACCCGAAGGGCGCGTACAAGGGTTTCCTCGCGTCCGACCTGATGCCGCTGTCGCGCACCCACGAAGGCGGCGGCCTCGTGCTGGTCGACGCAGCCAACTACTCCGAGCAGAACACCCCCGCCAACCCGGGCGTCGCGGCGACCGGTGGCCAGTACTACCCGACGGCCGAGACGCTGAGCATCGGCGGCGGCCTGTCGCAGTTCGGCCGCGTCACGACGCCGTTCCCGCTGTGGGACGGCACCGACCGCGTGCTTCTCGCCTACCGCCCGTGCGAGGTGACCAAGGACGGCAAGGTGGTGCCCTGCGCCACGCTGACCGATGCCGAGAAGGCGCGCCTGGCCGATGACAACCGGATGGAAAGCGAAGCCGCTGCCGACGGCGTCAAGGACAACGTGCCGCCGCCGTACGCCATCTACATGTTCGACCCGCATAACCCGAACAAGGGCATGCAGCCGGTCGCGCCGCCGCCCGCGGGCTTCATGAACACCGACCCGGTGCCGCTGCAGTCGCGCGCCGAGCCGAACGCCACCGACCCGACGCCGGTCGACGCGGTGCTGGCCTCCCAGAAGCTCGGCCTGCTCGAAGTGCGCAGCGTCTACGACACCGACGGCCTCGGCCGCATGGGTGACCCGGTGATCGCGGCAGCCGACCTGTCGGCCACCTGCGCCACCGCGATCGCGAAGACCACGCCGACCGACCCGCAGGACACGCGCGCCAAGGTCGCCGACATCGTCAAGATGAAGGACCCGGCCAACCCGGCCTACGGCTGTGCACCGGCGCGCTTCATCCGCGCATTCCGCGCCGTGGCGCCGAGCCAGGGCATGGGCGTGCGGGCCGCGATCGGCGAGACCGATTTCGAGCCGCAGCAGATCCTCGGCTACGCGCCGATCGAGCCGGACGGTTCGTTCAAGCTGCAGGTCCCGGCCGACACCCCGATCGGGCTGGCCGTGGTCGATGCCGAAGGCCGCGCCTTCCAGACCCACACCAACTGGATCCAGGTCCGCCCGGGCGAACGCCGCACCTGCGACGGCTGCCACAGCCCGCGCCGCGGCGGCGCGCTGAACGCCGGTGCGGTCGCCAACACGATCCCGTCGGGCTGGGTCGACGCCCTCGCGAGCGCCCACCAGTCGGGTGAGACGATGGCCGGCACCCGCACGCGGCTCGACCCGAACCTGCTGAAGCTGATGGCCGACATGGTGTCGACCGACGTCTGGGCCGACCCGGCCAAGGCCGGCGTGACCGCGCGCAACTCGATCAGCATCAAGTACAAGAACAACACCGATCCGAAGGACGACCTGCTGACCGCCGCCCCGACCGACGGCGTCATCAACTACCCGGACCACATCCAGCCGATGTGGACGGTCAGCCGCGGCACCAACGGCGCCGGCACCTGCGTGACCTGCCACGCCGACCCGACCAAGCTGGACCTCAGCGCGACGATCGCCGGCACCGGCCGCAACGCGTCGTACGAGCGCCTGCTGATCGGCGACCCGGTCATCGGCGACAACGGCCTGCCGAAGACCCACCTCGAGGAGGGCGTGCCGATGATCGACCGCGAGCCGGCAATGGTCGACACGATGGCGAGCGAAGGCGATGCGCTGGGCATGGGCCGCAAGAGCCGCCTGCTGGAGATCCTGTCGGGCGCGACGCTGATGGCCAGCGCCGATGCACGCACGCTGTACCCGACGCCTCCCGCCGGTGCCCCGGACCACTCGACGCTGCTCACCAAGGGCGAGAAGCGCCTGCTGGCCGAATGGATCGACCTCGGCAGCAAGTACTACAACGACCTGTCCGCGGGCGGCGTGAAGAACATCGGGCTGCTCACCCAGGCTTCGTTCGAAGCCGAGGTCTACCCGATCCTGCGCAGCACCTGCGCGGCCGGCTGCCACCAGGGCATCGGCAGCGACGAGATCGCCGCCGGCAAGGCGTTCCGCGAGAACCGCCTCGTGTTGCTGGGTGACGCAGAGGGCGATTTCAATGTCACACTGACGATGATCAACGACGCCTGCCATCCCGAGAACAGTTCGCTGCTGAAGCGGCCCTCGACGATCCCGCACCCGGCGGGCGCCGCGAGCTCGCCGACCGCGGTGCTGCCGGCCGGCAGCGCGAACTACACGACGATCGCCAACTGGATCAAGAAGGGCTGTACCACCCCATGACGCAAGCGTCTCCCGAGGCACCTGCGCGCGCACCCTGGCGGGTGCCGCTGCGCGCGGCGGGTGCCTGCCTCGCCGCAGCCTGGCTCGCCAGCTGCGGCGGTGGCGGCAACCCGCTGGGCAACCCGTCGACGATCAACAACCCGAGCGGGGCGACCGGCCAGCGCCTGTCGTACGCCTACTTCCAGAAGTGCATCAACCCGATCTTCCTGGCGGCGCTGCCGATCACGCACAACGGTACGACGATCGTCAACACCTGCGCCGGCTCGGGCTGCCATGACACCGTGGCCGGCACCGGCGGCGCCTTCCGCATCGCGACCGGCGCCACCCCGCTCGACGTGACCGACCCGGCCAACACGCCGGACGCGATCCGCGACACCGACATGTACAAGAACTTCTACTCCGCGCAGGGCGAGGTGGTGGGAGGCTCGACCACGCAGAGCCGGCTGCTCGCGAAGCCGCTGCTGATCAACGTGCTGCACGGCGGCGGGCAGATCTTCGCGAACGACCAGGACCCCAACGTCAAGCTGATCGAGTACTGGATCACCCACCCGTCGCCGTCGGGCCAGGATGAGTTCAGCACCGCGACCTACAACATGTTCACGCCGGCAGACCCGAACACGGGGACCTGCAATACAAATTGACAACCAGGCCAGCATGACCCTCGCTCTCTCGCCCGAGTCGCACCCACGCCGCTTCAACGCCCGCCTTCGCCAAGCCCTCCAAGGGCTTGCGCTCGCCTGTGCGTTGGGCACGGTGGTGTTGCCGGCCGCGGCGGCCGACACGCCGCCGGAGCGCCTGCAGGTCAGCGACCCCTACATCGAGATGCACACCGGCGCGGGCCGCGGCTACCCGGTGTTCCACATCGCCGAGAAGGGCGAGTGGATCGAGGTGCTGCTGCGCCACACCGACTGGTTCAAGGTGCGCACCGACAAGGGCAAGGAAGGCTGGGTCACGCGGGCGCAGCTCGAGACCACGCTGACCGAGGCCGGCGGCACCAAGACCTTCCGCGACGTGCTGCTCGACGACTACCTGAACCGCCGCGTCGAGTTCGGCGCCGGCTGGGGCCGCTTCAAGGGCGAGCCGATGCTGAAGATGTGGACCGGCTACCGCCTGTCGGACACGCTGACGCTCGAAGGCACGCTCGGCCAGGTGCAGGGCCGCTTCTCCGGCAGCGACTTCTGGCATGCCAACCTGATGGTCGAGCCGTGGTCCGACAAGCGGCTGTCGCCGTTCTTCTCGGTCGGCTTCGGCAAGTTCAAGAACGTGCCGAACTCGACGCTGGTCGACGCGGTCGACACCAAGGCCAAGCTGGCCAATGCCGGCATCGGCGTGCGCTACCACCTGACCGACCGCTTCGTGATGCGGGCCGACTGGACGCTCTACACCGCGTTCATCGACGACACCCGCACGACCGAATACCGTGCCGGCACGGTCGGTTTCTCCTTCTTCTTCAATTGATGGATCGCGAGCCTTCCATGCGCGCACAACGCCTTGCCCCCTCGCCACTGTTGTCAACGCTGCTGGTGGCCGCCTGCCTCGCCGCACCGCTCGCGGCGCGGGCCCAGAACCAGCAGCAGGTCGTCGAACCCGGCAACGAGCAGGTGATCGTGCCGCAGGTCGACCGCCGGCCGGTCAAGGTGCCGAAGATCCCGTCGAACGACTTCGAGTTCGGCCTGTTCGGCGGCACCTACAGCACGCAGAACTTCGGCGCCAACGCCGTCTCGGGCCTGCGCGTGGGCTACCACATCACCGAGGACTACTTCGTCGAGGCCGTCTACGGCCAGACCAAGGTCAGCGACGAATCGTTCCGCCAGATCCTGCCCGGCGGCGTGCTGTCCGGCGACAGCCAGAAGCTGCGCTACTACAACGTCTCGATCGGCGTGAACGTGCTGCCCGGCGAGATCTTCTTCGGCCGCAACACCGCCAAGGCCTCGGCGCTGTACCTGATCGGCGGCGTCGGCAGCACCAAGTTCAACGACCAGCGCAAGCAGACCTTCAACGTCGGGCTCGGCACGCGCCTGTTCCTGAAGGACTGGCTGGCGCTGCAGGTCGACATGCGCGACCACATCTTCACGCTCGACCTGCTGGGCAAGCGCCAGAACACGCAGAACCTCGAGTTGACCGGCGGCGTCACCTTCTTCTTCTGATCGAGACATCTTCATGAGTTCTTCCTCCTCCTTCACCAGATTCCTGCGGGCCGCGGCCGCGCTGCTGCTCAGCAGCGGGCTCATCGTGGCACCGGCCCAGGCCGCCGCGCCGATGACCCCGGCGCCCGACTTCACGCTGAAGAGCCTCGAAGGCAAGAACCTGCGCCTGAAGGAACAGCGCGGCCAGGTCGTGCTGGTGAACTTCTGGGCCACCTGGTGCGCACCGTGCCGCCAGGAGATGCCCAAGCTGAACGCGCTGTACGACAAGTACAAGGGCTCGGGCTTCGTGCTGCTGGGCGTCAACGTCGACGACGACGCGCGCAATGCCGCCAGCGTCGCCGCCAAGCTGGGCGTCAAGTTCCCGGTGCTGTTCGACACCGACAAGAACGTCAGCAAGCTGTACGAGCTGAACAGCATGCCGTCGACCGTGCTGATCGACCGCGACGGCCGCGTGCGCTTCCTGCACCGCGGCTATCAGGATGGCTACGAGAACCTCTACGACAAGCAGATCCGCGACCTGCTGAAGGAATGACCATGGGCTGCCAACGCAGAGCACTTGCTGCCGCTGTTGCCTTCGCCGTGCTGGGCCTGGCCGGCTGCGCCGCGCCCGAGCCGTGGGTGAAGCCGTACGAGCGCGAGCGCCTGGCCGATCCGATCATGCGGCTGTCGCGCGATGCGCTCGCCGACAAGCACCGCGAGCACATCTACGACGTGCGCGAGAGCGGACGCGGCGCGACCGGCGTGCAAGGAGGCGGCTGTGGTTGCAACTAGCGCCTGCTGGATGCGCCGGCTGCGCCGTGCGCTGGCACGCCGCCCGCACCACCTGATGCGTGCGGGCCGGGCGCTGGGCATGGTCGTCGGGGGCGTTGCCGCAGCCGGCACGGCCTACGCCGTCGACCTGCCCGAAGACCGCGCCGACGCGATGTACCACTTCTACGACGGCGGCGGCACACGCGCCGACGGCCCGGCGCTGCTGATCCGCAAGAAGGTCGCCGACCGGCTGTCGATCAGCGGCTCGTACTTCATCGACTCGGTCAGCAATGCGTCGATCGACGTCGTGACCACCGCGAGCCCCTACAAGGAAAAGCGCACCGAATACAGCCTCGGCGCCGACTACGTCTACCGCGACGCGCAGGTCTCGGTCTCGGGCACCACCAGCGACGAGCCCGACTACAAGGCCAACTCGTTCAGCGTGGACGTCTCGCAGGAGGTGTTCGGCGGCATGACGACGATCAGCCTCGGCGCATCGCGCGGCTCCGACAAGGTCGGCTCGCGCTACGAGGGCATGTTCGACACCGCGCAGCACTGGCGCTACCGCTTCGGCGTCACGCAGATCCTGACGCCGCGCTGGCTGATGAGCGCGAACCTGGAGGCCATCTCCGACAACGGCTACCTCGGCAACCCGTACCGGGTGGCGCAGGTGTTCGGCACGCTGGTGCAGGAGCGCTACCCGCGCACCCGTTCGAGCCGCGCACTGAAGTTGCGCGCGGTCGGCGACATCGGGCAGGGCGAGCAACGCGCCGCGCTGCGCGCCGAGTACCGCTACTTCTGGGACAACTGGGAGATCAAGGCGCACACGCTCGAGCTGGGCTACACCCGCTACTTCGACGCGCAGTGGCTGGGCGAGGCCTTCGTGCGCTACAACACGCAGAAGCAGGCGCTGTTCTACGCCGACAACGCGCAGAGCGAGACGCGCTACGTGTCGCGCAACAAGCAGCTGAGCGACTTCAACGACGTCAGCATCGGTGCGAAGGCGACCTACAGCGCCGGCAAGATCGCCGACAAATTCGACGTCAGGTGGAATGCGCAGTACCAGTTCATGCGCTTTCGCTACAAGAACTTCACCGACATCCGCACCCACAGCCTGTATTCGTTCGACGCGAACGTCCTCGAGCTGTTCGTCTCGGCCACCTTTTGAGAAAGACCGCGCCCATGTTCAAACGTAGTCGAAGCCTGCTGGCGGCAGGATGCCTGGCGGGACTGCTGTGCGGCCATGCTTTTGCGGCCGACCCTGCGCCGGTCGACGCTGCGGCCTCTGCGCCCGTCTCGGCTGCCGTGCCGGCGGCCGCCGCCAGCGCGCCTGAAGCCGCGGTTGCCCCGGCCACCGCGGCCTCGGCCGCCAGCCTCGACAGCCGCATCCAGGACCTGAAGGGCGACGTGATCCGACTGAACCGCGACCTGCTGGTGCTGGAGGAGGAGCTGCTGTTCCCCGCCAACACGCAGGTGGCGGTGTTCGTGTCGATGGACGTGGGCAAGATGTTCGAGCTCGGCTCGGTGCAGGTGAAGCTCGACGACAAGGTCGTCGCGAACTACCTCTACACCCCGCTCGAGGTGACGGCCCTGCACCGCGGCGGCGTGCAGCGCGTGTTCCTCGGCAACCTGAAGGCCGGCGAGCACCAGATCGTCGCGGTGTTCACCGGCGGCGGCCCGCACTTCCGCGACTACAAGCGCGGCGCGACCGTCAAGTTCGACAAGACCACCGACCCGAAGTACATCGAGCTGCAGATCAAGGACAACACCGGCAAGCTGCAGCCGGAGTTCGAAGTCAAGGTCTGGCAGTAAGCCGCCATGCGCCTTCGGAACCTTCCCGCACACCTGTTGCGCCTGGCCGCCGTGCCGGTGGCCGCGGCCTGCCTGCTCGCGGGCACGGCGCGGGCCGCCGAGCCGCTGCCGCCGCACCTGGTGCAAGACCCGTACTACGGCGAGACGCTGTACCAGTTCTACCAGGGCCGCTATTTCTCGTCGATCACCGGGCTGATGGTGTCGCAGCATTTCGGCCGCGTCTCGCACCACACCGATGAAGCCGAGATCCTGCGCGGCGGCCTGCTGCTGTCGTACGGCCTGCACCGCGAGGCCGGCGAGATCTTCGCGCAGCTGATCGAGAAGGGCGCGTCGCCGGCGGTGCGCGACCGCGCGTGGTTCTACCTCGCAAAGATCCGCTACCAGCGCGGCTTCCTGCCGGAAGCTGAAGAGGCGCTGGGCCGCATCGAGAAGAACCTGCCGCCCGAGCTCGAGGAAGAGCGCGGCCTGCTGAGCGCCAACGTACTGATGGCGCGCAACGATTTCGCCGGCGCCGCGGCGCAGCTGGAGGCGATGGCGAAGGCGCCCGACCCGGGCAAGATGCCCGGCGGCGCGAACGCGACCCGCTATGCGCGCTTCAACCTCGGCGTCGCGCTGATCCGCAGCGGCCAGGCCGACGACGTCGAGCGCGGCAACCAGCTGCTCGACCAGCTCGGCCAGGCGCCCGCGCCCGACGAGGAAACCCGCAGCCTGCGCGACAAGGCCAACGTCGCGCTCGGCTTCGCCGCGCTGCAGGACAACAAGCCCGAGGCGGCGACGATCTTCCTCGAACGCGTGCGCCTGAACGGCCTGCAGGCCAACAAGGCGCTGCTCGGCTTCGGCTGGGCCCAGGCCGCGCTGAAGCAGCCGAAGCGGGCGCTGGTGCCTTGGCAGGAACTGGCGCTGCGCGACCCGGGCGACTCGGCCGTGCTCGAAGCGCTGATCGCGGTGCCTTACGCCTATGCCGAAGCCGGTGCGAGCGGCCAGTCGCTCGACCGCTACAACGAAGCGATCGCGTCGTTCGAGCGCGAGAACGCGAACCTCGACCAGTCGATCACCGCGATCCGCGCCGGCAAGCTGCTCGACGGCCTGCTCGAGCGCAACCCCGGCGAAGAGATGGGCTGGTTCTGGAACATCGGCGAGCTGCCCGAGATGCCGCACGCCAACCACCTGGCGCCGCTGCTCGCGCAGCATTCGTTCCAGGAGGCCTTCAAGAACTGGCGCGACCTGCAGTTCCTGCGCAGCAACCTGCTGCAGTGGCAGGACAGCCTGGCCGTGTTCGGCGACATGCTCGCGAACCGCCGCCAGGCCTATGCCGAGCGGCTGCCGAAGGTGCGCGCGAAGTCGGCCGAAGGCGGGCTGGAGGCGCTGCAGAAGCGGCTCGACGAGATCACGAACGAGCTGGCCCGCATCGAGACCGAGGGCGATGCCGCGGCGCTGGCCGACGAGAAGCAGTTCGCGCTGCAGGCGCGCGTCGACCGCATCCGCGCGACGCTCGACCAGGCCGGCGACCTGCCCGAGGCGGTGGCGGCGCGCGAGCGCTTCCGGCTGGCCTCCGGCGCGCTGACCTGGCAGCTCGCGCAGAGCTACCCGCAGAACCTCTGGGATGCCCGCAAGAACGCGCGCACCACCACCGAGGCGCTGGCCGACACCCGCCGCGTCGACGCGGCGCTCGCGCAGGCCCAGCAGGACGAGCCGGCGAAGTTCGAAGCGTTCGCCGCGCGCATCGCCGAACTCGGCAAGGCCATCGAGGCATTGCTGCCGCGCGTCGCCGCGCTGAGCACCGAGCAGCAGCAGTTCGTGCAGGAGCTGGCCGTGGCCGAGCTCGTGCAGCAGAAGGAACGCCTGGTCGACTACACCACGCAGGCCCGTTTCGCCGTCGCACAGCTGTACGACCGCGCCGCGAGCCAGGCCAACAAGCAACTGGAACCCGCCAATGCGCCGCCCAAGCCATAGTCTGGCGCTGCTGATGCTGCTCGGGCTTGCCGCCTGCGCCGGCAAGAAGACGCTGCCCGGCGATGACCAGCCGACCCTGAAGTCGATGTCCGGCCGCGAGATCACCGTGGCCGAAGACAACGGCGTGAAGGCCGACGAGAACCAGGCCATCGCCGCCTACACCGAGTTCCTGAAGGCCGCGCCGAAGGCCACGCAGCGCGCCGAGGCGATGCGCCGGCTCGGCGACCTGGAGATGGACGGTGCCGACAACCGCCTGGCCGCCGGCCAGCAGACGCCGAACGGCACGCCCGACTACAAGGCCGCGACCGCGCGCTACCAGGAGTTCCTGAAGACCTACCCGCAGGACGAGAGCAACGACCGCGTGCTGTACCAGCTGGCGCGGGCGCAGGAGCAGGGCGGCGATCTCGAGCTGGCGCTGAAGACGCTGGACGACCTGGTCGCGAAATACCCGAAGACGATCTATCGCGACGAGGCGCAGTTCCGCCGCGGCGAGCTGCTGTTCTCGACGCGCGACTACGTGAAGGCCGAGGTGGCCTATGCGACGGTGCTGCAGGGCGATTCGTCGAATCCGTTCCGCGACCGCGCGCTGTACATGCAGGGCTGGTCGCTGTTCAAGCAGGGCCGGCTCGACGATGCGCTGCACCCGTTCTTCGGCGTGCTCGACCTGAAGCTCGGCGGCCGCAAGGATGAAGGCGAACTCGAATCGCTGCCCGGCCTGACTCGCGGCGACCGCGAACTGGTGGAAGACACCTTCCGCGTGGCCAGCCTGAGCCTCGAGAACCTGCAGGGCGCCGAGAGCATCCCCGCCTACATGACGACGCCGGAGCGCCGCGCGTACGAGTGGCGCGTCTACCAGCAGCTCGGCGAGCTGTACCTGCGGCAGGACCGGCCGAAGGACGCCGCCGACACCTTCAGCGCGTTCGCGCGCCGCGACCCGCTGCACGGCCAGTCGCCGCTGATGCAGGCGCGCG
Organism: Rhizobacter sp. P5_C2; assembly: GCF_054049715.1. Taxonomy (NCBI): domain Bacteria; kingdom Pseudomonadati; phylum Pseudomonadota; class Betaproteobacteria; order Burkholderiales; family Sphaerotilaceae; genus Rhizobacter; species Rhizobacter sp. P5_C2. Next base: position 71,646 of record NZ_JBFULV010000017.1, read on the forward strand.
TGATCGCGATCTACCAGCAGAACGGCTTCGGCGCGATGGCGCTCGACGCGAAGAAAGAATACGTCGAGCGCTACGGCGTCGACAGCGAATTCAGCCGGCAGAACTCGGCGGCCTGGCAGGAGAACGCGCAGCCGCTGGTCAAGACGAATCTCGCCGAGCTGGCGCAGCACTACCACTCGCAGGCGCAGAAGAGCAAGTCGACCGCCGACTATCAAGAGGCGGTGAAGTGGTACCGCAGCTACCTCACGTCGTTCCCGAAGGACCCGGAGGCGCCGCAGAACAACTTCCTGCTGGCCGAGCTGCTGTACGAGGACGGGCGCTTCAAGGAAGCCGCCCCCGAGTACGAGAAAACCGCCTACGGCTACCCGCTGCACGCGAAGAGCGCCGACGCCGGCTATGCCGCGCTGCTGAGCTACGCCGCGCAGGAGAAGAAGGCGGCGCCGGCCGAGCTGCCGGCGCTGCAGAAGGAAAGCGTCGAGAGCGCGCTGCGCTTTGCGAACGCCAACCCGGCCGACAAGCGCAGCGGGCCGGTGCTGACGAACGCGGCCGAGAAGCTGTTTGCGCTGGGCGACCAGGCGCGCGCGGCGACCGTCGCGCGGCAGGTGCTGGCGCTGCAGCCGCCGGCCGAGCCGGCGAACCGGCGCGTGGCCTGGACCGTGATCGCGCACAGCTCGTTCGAGCGCGGCGACTACGAGCAGGCCGAGCAGGCCTACGGCGAGGTGCTGGCATTGGCGCCCGAGAAAGATCCGGCGCGCAAGGACCTGGTCGAGCGCCAGGCGGCGTCGATCTACAAGCAGGGCGAGCAGGCGCGCAGCAAGGGCCAACTGGTCGAGGCGGTGAAGCACTTCTCGCGCGTGGCCACGGTGGCACCGCAGTCGAGCGTGGCGGCACCGGCGCAGTACGACGCGGCGGCCGCGATGATCGGGCTGAAGGACTGGGACGGCGCGAGCCGCACGCTGGAAGACTTCCGCAAGCGCTACCCGAACCATCCGCTGCAGGCCGACGTCGGCAGCAAGCTCGCGCTGGCCTACACCGAGCGCGGCCAGTGGGCGCTGGCGGCAGGCGAGTACGAGCGCTTCGCGGTGACCAACAAGGACCCGGCGCTGGCGCGCGATGCGCTGTGGCAATCGGCCGAGATGTACGAGAAGGCCGGCTCGCGTGCGAACGCCGGCAAGGCCTACGAGCGCTACCTGAAGCAGGGCGGCATGTCGTTCGAGGCGTCGGTCGAGGCGCGTTATCGCCTCGCGAAGATCGCGAAGGACGACGGCAATGCTGCGCGCGAGTTCACCTGGATGAAGGAGATCTACCAGGTCGACCAGGCGGGTGGCGCGGCGCGCACGAACCGCACGCGCTACCTCGGCGCGACCGCGGCGCTCGCGATGGCGGCGCCGGTGGCCGACAGCTACCGCAAGGTGCAGCTGGTCGAGCCGCTGGCCGCGGCGCTGAAGAACAAGAAGGCGCGGCTGGAGGAATCGCTGAAGGCCTACACGGTGGCGGCCGACTATGGCGTGGCCGACGTGACGACCGCGGCGACCTACCAGATCGCGTCGCTCTACCAGGACTTCGGCAAGGCGCTGGTCAATTCGCAGCGCCCGAAGAAGCTGTCGAAGCTCGAACTGGAGCAGTACAACGTGATGCTGGAAGAGCAGGCCTACCCGTTCGAGGAGAAGGCCACCGAGCTGCACGAGCTGAACGCGCGGCGCACGACGAACGGCATCTACGACCAGTGGGTCAAGAGCAGCTTCAAGGCGCTCGGCGAGATCCGGCCGTTGCGGTATGGCAAGACGGAACGCAGCGAAGGAGTCGTCGATGCGATTCGCTGAGCGCTACCTGACCCTCGCGATGCTGCTGGCCCTCGCCGGCTGCTCGACGATCCAGCAGCCGCTGCAGGCCCTGCGCGACGCCGTGATGCCGGCCAAGGCCGCCTCCGCACCCGCGGCTTCGGCCTCGGCCCCCGCCAAGGCTGCCTCGGCCCCCGCCCCGGTCATCGCCCGCCCCGACCCCGAAGCCCCGGTCGCGCCCGCGCTGCAACGCAGCTACGACGACGCCCGACGTGCCTTGCGTGCCGGCAAGATGGACGAAGCCGAACGCGGCTTCAAGGCCATCGCGCAGGCCAACCCGGACCTCGGCGGCCCGCATGCCAACCTCGGCGTGATCTACCGCCAGGCCAACAAGCTGCCCGAATCCGCCGGCGAGCTGGAGCAGGCGGTGCGCCTGAACCCGAAGCAGCCGCTGTACTTCAACCAGCTCGGCATCACCTACCGCCAGCAAGGCCAGTTCACGAAGGCCAAGGACGCCTACGAGCGCGCGATCTCGCTCGACGCGGGCTATGCCGCGCCGCTGCTGAACCTCGGCATCCTGTACGACCTGTATCTGTGGGATGTTGCACAGGCCGGCGACCTGTATGGCCGGTATCTTGCGTTGACTCCGGGTGGCGATGCCACGGTGACCAAATGGGTCGCAGATCTGAAAAATCGTAAGCAGCCTGCCGCGGCGCCCGTGCCGGCAGCGGCTGCGAGCCGGAAGGAAAAACCATGAAGTCCCGAGATCCCTTGCGCGTGCCGCTGACGGTGGCCGTGGTGTTCGCGATGTTGATCGCCGCCGGCCTCGCGCCGGCCTGGGCGCAGGACCGCGCCGACATCAAGGGTTCGCAGATCATCGGCAACCGCGAGCTGCCGAAGGTGCTGTACATCGTGCCCTGGAAGAAGCCGCTGGTCGGCGACCAGAGCGGCCGCCCGGCCGTCAGCGTGCTCGACGAGGCGCTCGCGCCGATCGACCGCGACGTGTTCCGCCGCCAGGTCCGCTATGACACGCTCACGCAGCCGCCGGCTGCTGCCACACCCACCGCAGCCGCCAAGTGACCCCACCGCCGGCCTGCCGTTTTTTGTCGAATCACAGAGAAGTTTCCATCGGAGATCAGAGATGAATGCATTCAACACAGCAGTGAAGTTTTTCCAGGATTGCGGCCTCTTCATCTATCCGAGCCTGTTGATCATGTCGATCGGCCTGGCGATCGGGATCGAGCGCTACATCGTGCTGAACAAGGCGCGCAGCGAGAACCGCAAGCTGTGGTCGCAGGTGCTGCCGATGCTGCAGGGCGGGCGCTTCAAGGAAGTGCAGAACGTCACCGCGAATTCCGACGCCGCCATCGGCAAGATCGTCAACTATGGGCTGACCCGCATGCAGAGCCCGGGCCGCCGTGAAGACTTCGACGCCGCGATGGAAGAGGGCATGATGGAAATCGTGCCGCGTCTCGAGAAGCGCACCCACTACATCGCGACCTTCGCGAACGTGATCACGCTGGTCGGCCTGCTGGGCACGATCATGGGCCTGATCAAGGGCTTCACCGCGGTCGCGCAGGTCAACCCGGCCGAGAAGGCCGAGATGCTGTCGGCCTCGATCTCGATCGCGATGAACAACACCGCGTTCGCGCTGATGGTCGCGATCCCGTTCCTGCTGCTGCACTCGTTCCTGCAGGCCAAGACCGCCGAAATCGTCGACGGCCTCGAGGCCGCCAAGATCAGCTTCCTGAACCTGGTGCAGCGCCTGAAGGCCGAGCAGAGCACCGGAGGCCGTTGATCATGGCTGCCCGTCGTCGCCTGCGCAAGGAAACGGCCCACCTGGAGATCACCGCGTTCATCAACCTGATCGTGGTGCTGGTGCCGTTCCTGCTGTCGACCGCTGTGTTCACGCGGCTGTCGGTGATCGACCTGTCGTTGCCGGCCAAGAACTCCGGCGTGGAGCAAGTCAAGGACAAGAACCTGCAACTGGAGGTGGTGATGCGCCCCGATGCACTGGAGGTCGGGGACCGCATCGGCGGCCTGATCGCGCGCATCCCGAACACCGCCAAGGGCTATGACACCGTGGCGCTGTCGACGCTGATCCAAGGCCTGAAGGCGCAGTTTCCGGACAAGACGGAAGCCAGCGTGCTGGCCGAGCCCAACTCCTCGTACGACGCGCTCGTGCAGGTGATGGATGCGGTGCGCGTGGTCGCCACGCCCAAGGGCGCGGTGGTGGTGCACACCGAAATGTTCCCCAACATCTCGATCGGCGATGCGCCGGTCGTCAAGCGATAGGGGCGGGGACCATGGCATTGATGACACCGCTGCAGAAGCGGGCCGAGCGCCGAGCGCGCAACCAGACGGGGCTCGACATGAACCTCGTCTCGCTGATCGACGTGTTCACGATCCTGATCTTCTTCCTGCTGTCGAACGCGACCGGCGTCGAACTGCTGCCGAGCCCGAAGGCGGTGCAGCTGCCGCAGTCGACGGCCGAGAAGGAACCGAAGCAGAACGTGGTGCTGGTGGTGAGCGGCACCGAGATCATCGTCGAGGGCCGCAAGATCGCGAACGTGGCCGATGTGATGAAGCTGCAGGGCGACCTGATCGCGCCGCTGAAGGAAGAGCTCGACATCCAGGCCGGCCGAGAGATGATCCGCGAGGCCAACAAGGACAAGGGCAAGGCGCTGACGATCATGGGCGACAAGGACATCCCGTACCAGCTGCTGCGCAAGATCATGTACACCGCGGCGCGCGCGAGCTTCACCGACATGTCGTTCGCGGTGCGGCAGAAGGCGGGCGCATGACAGCCGCCGCCGTTTCGTTCAATCCGCGGGTGATGCCGTGGGCCGGCGTGCCCGAGGATGACGCGCGCTTTCGCCGCATCATCCAGCGCACGGTGGGCGTGTGCCTGCTGATCTTCCTGATCGTGCCGTGGCTTCCGGTGCGGCAACCCGACCGCACGGCGCCGGCCGAGCTGCCGCCGCGGCTGGCCAAGCTGGTGCTGGAGACGCCTCCGCCACCGCCGCCGCCGCCGAAGGTGCAGGAGAAGCCGAAGGATGCGGCCGAGGCGGCCGTGCCGCAGGCCAAGCCCGACCAGGCCAAGCCGATCCCGGCCAAGCCCGATCCGGTGAAGATGAAGCAGCCGATCCCCGAGGCTCGCGTGCCGCAGGCCAACAAGCCGCCGGGCGAGATCGAGGGCGCGCGCCGCAAGGCGGCCGGCGTCGGCCTGCTCGCGATGAAGGACCAGCTGCAGGAGCTGAGCGGTGCGCCGATGGCGGTGCAGCTGAAGCCGGACATCAAGCAGGGGCCGGGCGTGGGTTCGGGCGTCGGCGTGGGGGTTGGCGCGGGCACCGAGGCCGGCTTGCCGGACCGGGCGATGATCACGTCGAACGCGACCGGCGGCAGCGGCGGCATCAACACCGCGGGCTACAGCCGCAACACCGGTGGCGGCGGGCTGGCGGGTCGCTCGACCACGCTGGTGGCCGGCGTGGCCGGTGGCGGGGGCGGCGGCGGCAAGGGTTCCGCGGCCGGCAGCGGCACGGGCAACGGCACCGGGGCGGGTGGCACGGTGCAGCGCGGCAACAGCGGCAAGGCGGCGYGCTCGATCGAGGAGATCCGCCTGGTGTTCGAGCGCAACAAGGGTGCGATCTACGCGATCTACAACCGCGCGCTGCGCGAGGATCCGGGCCTGCAGGGCAAGGTGGTGCTGAGCCTGAAGATCTCGCCGAGCGGCCAGCTGGTGGACTGCCGGATCGTGTCGAGCGAGCTGAAGTCGCCAGAGCTGGAGTCGAAGCTGCTGGCGCGGATCAAGCAGTTCGAGTTCGGGGCGCGCGATGTCGACCAGATCGACATCACGTACCCGCTGGATTTCCTGCCGTCGTAGTCAGTGCCGGGTGGCCGCCGCGTGATCGATCGCGCGGCGCGCTTCCAGCTCGGCGTTCAGCGCCTTCTCCAGTGGGGCGCGAACCAGCCCGGCATGCTCGTAGCGTATGTTTTCATACAGCTCCGACGCGGCCGGGCAGTCTTCCAGGATCAACTGCAGCGCCTTGCCCGGCTCGACGCGTTCGAGCGCGCGGCTCAGCTGCTGCACGACGGTGCGGTACTGGTGGGCATCGATCTCGGCCGGGCTCGCTTCCATGCGCTGCACCAGGCGCGCCAGCGCATGCACGACATCGAGGTCGCTGACACTGCGTTGCGATTGGGTGGGGGTTTTCATGCGTTTCCTTCCGGGAGGGGCGGCACCAGGCCGCCCCGTTCGCAGGAGGTGGGGATGTCTTGGCGGCTTGCAAGGCATCGCGCGCGGGAACGCGCGCCATCAGCACCTCAGGGCAGGATTCAGCATGGCCCGGACGCTGAAACGCCCTATCAATGCGAACAGTTCCTCAGGAATGTTGTTGATTCCCTGGATGCAGGATTTCATGGTTCTGAGTTCTTCGGACAACAGTTCTTGGAGCGATAGTTCTTCAGGCAATAATTCTTCTGGCTGCATTTGCAGCAGCTTCAGCAGCATGCTTTTCAATTCAGTAGATTCCTTTGCCTTGCGAATGATTATCGGCAGCGATGTTGCCTCAAAAAGCATGACTGATCGCTGGGTTTGCATCGCCTCCTTCATATTGAACACTCTTGTCAGGTGTTTCATTATAATTTTGGTGCTTTTTGTTTTCATGCCGTGGAAGATGTCGATGGATATATTTTCAAGGCTCCTCATGTCGAAGGTCGGTCCCATCTCATAAATGAAATTCCTGGCATCAACCAAGGTGATTTCGTTGCCGAACAGGGTCAACTCCGTGAGGCGGCTGGAGTTTGAGCATGAAGAATCCCCAGGTGCCACGAGTTCCAGAGATCTGTCGGAGAAATGAATTTCGGCCACCAAATCGCAGTGATCCAGGTGCAGGACTCTGATGTTCTCGTTTTTCCAGATGACTTCCAGAAATTCACTGAACAGGGTTTCGTCCTGCCAGCAGCGGGACTTTTGGTGTCTGAGATCGAGTTTGTTCAAGACGTTGTGCTGCAACAGCTTGATGACACTTTGAAGATGACGCTTCTGCATGAGGTAGCGTTTTCCACTCGGCTCTATCTTGTAGAAGCCATCCATGTTCAATTCGGTCAAGCCAGATTTTCCTTCAAGGGCTTCGAATATGACAGTCATGTTGGCACTTCCCACGTTTCGAAGATTCAACTTGGTCGGACGGCAGGACGAATCATTCAGGGCTTGAGAAAGATGGCTGGCCTGATCGCCATCAAGTACCATTCCCTCCAGATTTATTTCCTCGTGCTTGTTGATGGCTCTGATGACATCGGACACGTCTGTGTTGGTGAGGATGTCCCGCCACGAACCCGGAGCCCCATCGAATAAAGGATCCAAAATCAAGCTGTTCGACTCGATCCCGGCGCGCTTGGCTTTAGGGCAAATACCTTGCATCTCATCACTCCTGGTTGGCAGAGCCCATGAGTGACTGTCCACGTCAATCCGTTCCTTCAGCTCGGCGGATGCTCATCAGCACTTCGTCCGAGCGACTGGCCGGCGGTCGCCCCGACTCCGGCCGCGTCCACGAATGCACGCGCGACCGGTTTGCCGGCCTCGCGCGCCGCTTCTTCGGCAAGCTGTTCAGCTGAGGTCCGCTCAGCGGCCGAAGCCGAAGATCCACGCCAGCTTCTGCAGCGGGCTGCGTCCCAGGCGAACCATCGACAACGTCGGGTACGAGCTGCGAGCCTTCAGTGCGCGGTGTTGCCTCGCCAGGGAAGACTGGTGGGAACCCGGGGAACGGGGGGCGAGTTGCATGGCGGACTCCGTGGTGAGGGGCAGGTGTTCACAGCATCGTGCGGACGACCGCGCGGCACCATCCTCCGTTCGCGCGGTGGCGGCTCGCTCTTTGGGGGGTGGTTCGGGGCATGGTTACTTGTCGAACACCGGCTCGTAGTGCTTGCGGCCCTCGTCGAGGAAGAGTCGCACGGTCGACATCGGCACGCCGTCCGCCCCTTCCGCCTTGAAGCTGTAGTTGTCCTCGTTGGCGGGCGTCGTGGCGGCGGTGTGCGCGACGATGCGCAGGCCCGGAAACGTCTGTGCCATCAGCGCCGGCATGTAGTCGCAGGCGCCGTCCTTGTACGAGAAGTTCTCGGCCACCTCGGCCACGTGGGTGAGCTGGTCAGGCGTCAGCGTGTGCGACTGATCGGCCAGGCGCGTGCCGACCGCGGCGCGGTACTGCTCGGTGCTGACGGGCTTCTTGCCCTCGCGCAGCTCGCCGAGGACGGCACCGTACAGCATCGGAACGTTGTCCACGCCGAGGTTGGCCATCTGGAAGTTGCTGATCATCTCGGCCGCGATGTGCTGGCGGATGGCCTGCGGGGTCAGGTCTTTCTCCGCGATGCCCATCTGCCGCGCGATCTGCGGTCCCGCCTGGTGGATCATCGAGTAGAAGAAGCAGTTGCCATCGGCGCGGGCCGTGCCACGCTCCAGGCTCGCGAAGTGGGGCACGACCGGGTCCACGTCGTTGTGCCTGCCCGCCAGCTGGCCGGCCGGCGGAACCGCGATCGGGCGCGGGCCGTCGAACCTCGGCCCCGACATCGACTGCCGGCGTACCGGCCGGGGCGTCTGCAGCGGGGACTGCCCGGGCGCCGCACCGAGCCCGTCGAAACGCGCCGGTGCCGAGTCGGCTCGACGCCATGGGGGTGTCCCCTGGGGCCTGCTGAACGGCAGCTCACCGGACGCCACCCGCTTCGGATCGATGCCGGCCGTCAGCACCCGCCCGAGGTCCTCCACCGACAATTTCTGGCGCGGCCCGTTGAAGCCCGGCTTGCCCGCCGCATTCAATTGTGCGATGTCGACACGTGGCCGCTCGCCGGCGGGTTGGCCTTGCGGCCAGGCGGCGCCCGTGCGCAGGGGCGGGAACTTCGGCGGCTGGAAGCGCAATGGAGGCTGTCCAGGGAAGCTGCCCTGGGGTCGCGGTCCCAACGGCTGCTGCAACGGCGGGCGACCCAGCATGCCCGGCCTGCGCGCGGCGCTGTCGAGCAGGCTCTGGGCGCCACGCCGTGCGCTGCCCATCAGTTTCATGAGGTTCATGCCGCCACTGTCGCGCCGACACGCTGGCGACCCGGCGGCCGAAGCGAAGGCACGACGGAGATCGCGAAGTCCGGCACCGATCCTGCAGCAAGGGTCTTGAGCGTTCGTCGATGCGAGATGGCTGTTCCGCAGCATGACGAACACGTCGCGAACTCACGCGAATTGCCACTCTTGCCACAGGACGTTTCCATGTCCAGCGACTCTTTCGATACCAACTCCCTCCTGCTGCCGATAGCTCGGCACCGCGCTTCACTTGCGGTTGCAATTGCGTTCGCCGCTGTCGTCGCCGCTTGCGGTGGCAACGAAAGTGGAAACGGTTCCTCTTCCGGCGATCCGGTGGGGGGATCGCCGAATGCGCCGGCTCCGGCTCCGTCGCCGTCGCCGTCGCCCGCTCCGGCGCCGTCCCCCAGTCCTGCGCCCGCGCCGTCTCCAGCGCCGAGCCCGGCTCCGTCGCCAGCGCCCGCACCCAGCCCCGCGCCGGCTCCAGCGCCTGCACCGGCCCCCGCCCCCGGCCCGATGTCCACCCGCGACGCGGTGCGCCTCGCCGACCAGACGACCTTCGGCCCGACCGAAGCGCTGGTCACCTCGATCAAGGCCAAGGGCGCGACCGCCTGGGTCACCGAGCAGTTCGCGCTGAAGACCTCGCGCTACACCAGCGGCAAGGGCGCCGGCGAGTACCACCAGTACGTCGACCGCCCGGATTTCTGCACACCGGCGATGGAGCCGAACTGCTTCCGCGACTACATCTCGACCGATCCGCTGATGTGGGACTTCTACCGCAACGCGGTGAGCCAGCCCGACCAGCTGCGCCAGCGCGTGACCTTCGCGTTCCAGCAGATCTTTCCGCTGAACAACGCCGAGGTGCTGGGCACCTATGGCTTCCGCAACTACTACAACGCGATGCTCGACGGCGCCTTCGGCAACTACCGCGACATGCTGAAGAAGATCACGCTGTCGCCGCTGATGGGCGACTTCCTGAACAACGCCAACAACGACAAGGGCGCGCCGAACGAGAACTACGCGCGCGAACTGCTGCAGCTGTTCAGCATCGGCACCTGCGAGCTGAACCTCGACGGCAGCCTGAAGGGCGGCAAGTGCCAGCCGACCTACAACAACGAGACGGTGCGCGCCTATGCCTACGCATTGACCGGCTGGACCTACCCGCCGGGCGGCGCGCACTCGAACGGCTGCTGGCCGTCGGGCGCGAACTGCCGCTACTACAACGGCGACATGGTGCCGATCGAGAAGTACCACGACACGCAGGCGCGCAGCCTGCTCTCGAACGTCAAGCTGGTCGCCGGGCACAAGGCGCCGGCCGCGCTGGAGTCGGTGCTCGACAGCGTGATGGCCCACCCGAACGTCGCACCGTTCATCGGCCGGCAGCTGATCCAGCACCTGGTCAGCAGCAACCCGTCGCCGGCCTACGTCACTCGCGTCGCGACGGCCTTCAACAACGGCAAGTACGCGAGCTTCGGCAGCGGCGTGCGCGGCGACCTGACGGCCACCGTGGCGGCCGTGCTGCTCGATGCCGAAGCGCGCGGCGACAGCGTGCCCGCGCAGGGCGGCAAGCTGCGCGAGCCGGTGCTGATGTTCACCGGCGTGCTGCGCGGGCTGAACGGCACGACCGACGGCGAACCCTTCAACTGGTACTGGGGCGGCAACCTGCAGCAGCGGGTGTTCAACGCGCCGTCGATCTTCAGCGACTACCCGCCCGACTACCCGGTGGCCGGCACCAGTGGCCTGGTCGGCCCGGCCTTCGGCATCCACAACGCCAACACCGCGCTGGCGCGCATGAACTACCTGCTGTACCTGATCGACTGGGGCGGCAGCAGTGCCGATGCGTCGATCCCCGGCGCCACCGGCACCAAGGTGAACCTGGCGTCGTTCACCGATTCGGCGGACGACGCCGGCGCGCTGGTCGACCGCATCTCGATGGTGGCGCTCGGTCGCCTGCTGCCGAGCACGCCGCGCGCGTCGGTCGTCAAGGCCGTCGAGCGCTGGACGCAGGCCACCGACGGCAACAACTGGAAGACCAGCCGCGTGAAGCGCGCGGCCTACCTGGTCTACGCCTCTCCCGACTATCAAATTCAACGCTAAGGCAGCCCGACATGATCGACCCGATGATCCTGATGAATCGTCGCCGCTGGCTCGCGCGTTCGAGCCTCGGCCTGGCCGGCGCGCTCGGCGTGGGCACGCTGGGCAACCTGCTGCTGGGTGCCAAGCCGGCCTACGCCGCCGACTACAAGGCGCTGCTGTGCATCTTCCTGTACGGCGGCAACGACGGCCTGAACACCGTCGTGCCGACCGATGCGGCGCGCTACAACCAGTACGCCGCCGTGCGAGGCAAGCTGGCGATCCCGAGCAACCGCCTGGTGCCGCTGGCCGGCATGACCTACGGGCTGCACCCGGCGCTGGCCGGCCTGCAGGCCGCGGCCGATGACGGCCACATCGCACCGGTGTTCAACGTCGGCCCGCTGATCAAGCCGCTGACCAAGGCCGAGTTCCGCGCCGCGTCGTCCAGCGTCGGCGTGCTGCCCGATTCGCTGTACTCGCACTCCGACCAGCAGTACCTGTGGGAGAACGGCACCGGCGATTCGCTCGAGCCGACCGGCTGGGGCGGCCGCGCGTCCGATGCGCTGGCCACCGTGAACCCGGTGATCTCGCTGAACGGCACGCCGCGTTTCGGCATCTCGCGCACCCACACGCCGCTGGTGCTGCCGAACACGCCGGGCGACACCTTCGGCGCCTTCGAGATGCAGCCGGACGACCTGAAGGTCGCATGGAAGGCCGAACGCAAGGCGGCCATCGACGCGATGTACCGCGAGCAGCAGGAGCTCGCACTGGCGAATGCCTACACGGCGATCCAGCGCGATGCCTTCAACGTGTCGGACCGGCTCTCGGGCCTCGTGAAGATCGTGCCGGGCGGCGCCGGCGCAACAGCCGCGATCGACACCGCGTTTGCGCCGCTGATCTCGGGCGGCAAGATCTCCACCGGCCTCGGCCGCCAGCTGTACCAGATCGCGAAGCTGGTGTCGGGCAACGCGACGGTGCAGGGCAACCGGCAGATCTTCTTCGCGCAGATGAGCGCGTTCGACACGCACGGCAACCAGGCCGTCGACGGCAGCCCGGCCGATGGCCAGCACGCGCAGCTGCTGAAGGAGCTGGGCGATGCGCTGGGGGCGTTCTACCGCGCGATGAAGGCGCTGGGCCTGGGCGAGTCGGTGACCGCCTTCACGCAGAGCGACTTCGGCCGTACCTTCGTGCCGAACAACAGCATGGGCACCGACCACGCGTGGGGCAACCACCACCTCGTCGTCGGCGGCGCGGTGAAGGGCGGGCGCGGTTACGGCAGCTACCCCGACCTGACGCTCGGCGGGCCGAACGACGTCGGCGTCGACACCTGGGAGCAGCAGGGCCGCTGGATCCCGACCTCGTCGGTCGACCAGTACGCGGCGACGATGCTCGGTTGGTTCGGCGCGAGCGATGCGCAACTGCGCACGGTGCTGCCGAACCTCGCGAACTTCGGGACGGCGACGAAGCTGGGGTTCGTCTAGGCGGCGACCACGCCGTCGCGCCCGTACAGCCGCGTCAGCAGCGCGAGCTCCTGCGCGTGGGCCGGCATCACCTGGTCCCAGCTGAAGCGCCATTCCCAGTAGCCTGATGGCTTGCCGGGGAAGTTCATCCGATCGGCGCCCGGCAGCCGCAGCACGTCCTGCATCGGGTGCACGGCCGTGTCGGCCACTGACGCGCAGGCGGTGCGGATCAGCTCCCATGCGATGTCGCTGCCGTCGGTCGGCAGGTAGGCCGACGCATGGCGCCGCTGCGCCTCGGTGGCGGTGGCCCACCAGCCGAGGCTGGTGTCGTTGTCGTGCGTGCCGCTGTAGACGACGGTGTCCGGCTCGTGGTTGTGCGGCAGGAACGGGTTGGCGCTGTCGCCGCCGAACGCGAAGTGCAGGATGCGCATGCCCGGCAGCGAGAACTTGCGGCGCAGCGCCTCGACATCGGGCGTCACGACGCCCAGGTCTTCCGCGATGATCGGCAGCGTGCCGAGCGCCTCGGCGATGGCGTCGAACAAGGCCTCGCCGGGCCCCGGCCGCCAGTGCCCGAGGATCGCGGTCTCCTCGCTCGCGGGAATCTCCCAGTAGCTCGCGAAGCCGCGGAAGTGGTCGATGCGCACGATGTCGACCAGCTCGAAGGTGCGGCGGATGCGTTCGACCCACCAGGCATAGCCCTCGGCCGCATGCGCGCTCCAGCGGTACAGCGGGTTGCCCCAGCGCTGGCCGGTCTCGCTGAAGAAGTCGGGCGGCACGCCGGCCACCACGGTCGGCCGGCCCTGCGCATCGAGCTCGAACAGGTCCGGTCGCGCCCACACCTCGGCGCTCTGGTAGGCGATGAAGATCGGCGCATCGCCGATCACCTGCACGCCGCGGCTGGTCGCATGGTCTTTCAGGCGCTCCCACTGCACGAAGAAGCGCCACTGGCAGAACTTCCAGAAGGCGATGCGCTCGGCATGCTGCACGCGCGCTGCCGCGAGCGCCGCCGGCTCGCGCTGCGCGAGGCCGCCGGCCCAGTCGCACCACGGCGCCCAGTCGTGGTGGTCGGCCAGCGCCATGAAGAGCGTGTAGTCGTCGATCCAGCTCGCATGCTCGGCGCAGAAGGCCTGCAGCTCGTGCGCCTGCTGCGGCGTGACGGTCGCGGCGAAGCGCCGCGCGGCGCGTGCGAGCCGGTCCATGCGGTAGGGCCAGACCGCCGCGAAGTTCAAGCGGTGCGGCTCGATGCCGTCGGGCGGCAGCAATTCGTCGGCCGTCAGCCAGCCGTGCTGGGCGAGCTCGGCGAGGTCGATCAGCAGCACGTTGCCGGCGAACGCCGAGCTGCTCATGTACGGCGAGTTGCCCGGTCCGATGCCGCCGAGCGGCAGCATCTGCCACAGCCGCTGGCGCGCGGTCGCGAGCCAGTCGACGAAGTGGTAGGCCGACGGTCCGAAATCGCCGCTGCCGTGCGGGCCGGGCAGCGAGGTGGGGTGCAGCAGCACGCCGCTGGCGCGGGGGAATCGCATGGGTCGCCTCGTGTGGATCAGGGGGTGAGGTCTTGCGCCAGCAGCACGAGGCTGTGCGCGGCCAGTGGCCACGGAGTGTGCGCCACCGCGCCGGCCTCGGGGGCGGCCGGCGCGCTGGCCGCGGTGTCGAGCAGCACGCGCCAGC